>NZ_CAUVXI010000220.1:0-9064 GCF_963555845.1 Protofrankia sp. Cas8
AGCGCCACTGCAGGTCGTAGAAGGGATTGGAGAAGTCCGGCCACACCTGGCTGATGTTCGGGATGTAGCTGTGGTTCAGCGGTCGTAGATGGCCGTTGCCGACCAGCCTGGGGAGCTGGTCGTAGCTTGGCAGGTAGATGTCGTAGTCGACGGTGCCGGCCGCGATTGCCTCCAGCGCCACGCGGTTGTCGCTGAAGGTCGTCACGTCGACGGTCACACCCGTCGAGTCACGGAAGGACTTCAGCGCCTGCGGGTCGATGTAGTCGGGCCAGTTGAAGATCTTGAGGGTTCGGTCGCGTTCCGGCTGCAGGCTACCCGCGATGGGCCGGTTGTCCCCGCTGATGGGCCATAGCACCGGGTTGCCCGGGCTGGGTTTGGGCAGCCGCTGGTCGGTGACCTTGCCGGTGGACGAATCCGAACATGCCGCGACCAGCGCCGACAGTCCGGTCGCCGCGGCCGCGCCGATCGATCCGCGCAGGAACGAACGACGACTCGTTGCTCGCCGGGGCTGCCGTCCCTGCATGGGCGCCACCTCAAGTTCTCCGGGGACTGCGGCCTCCGTGCGCGCGATCTGACGATCGTCGCGCGCCCTTTGGCCCTCTAGGGGGAGTCTGCGGGAGAGTACCGGACCGTACTGTCCCTTATGTTCCCAAAAGCGGTTGCCCTGCCCAACAGAGGGTCCTTGGTAGCACTCCGCATGAACCCCTGATTGTGCTGGCGCTCTGGTCTGCCAGCACAATGCGTGACGTTTTACGTCGTGGCGCGTGGGTCGCGGCCGGGCAGGTCGGGCACGCCACCGGCGGCGGTGCGCCGACGATGGGCCAGGGCGGCGAAGATCTCCATCGCGACCCGATGGGCGTTGTTGACGGTGTTCTCGGCGTGGTCGTAGGGGGGCGAGACCTCAACGATGTCCGCCGCGACCAGCGGGGTGTCCAGCGTGATCTGACGGACTGCGCGCAGCAGGTCCGCGGGTGTCATGCCGCCTGGTTCGGGAGTGCCGGTACCCGGTGCGAAGCCGGGGTCGAGCACGTCGATGTCCACTGACAGATAGAGCGCGCGGCACCCGTCCACAGCCTGGGCGATCGCGTCGGTGACAACCGCGCGTGATCCGCGGTCCCAGATCTCGTGCATCAGGTGCCACCGCATGCCCTGTTCGCGCATCCAGGCGAACACATCCGCCGGCGGCCAGTAACCACGTAGGCCGACCTGGACGAAGTTGCGCCCCCGTACGGCTCCGGACTCGATCAGCCGGCGCATGGGTGTCCCGTGCGAGGCGAGGTTGCCGTCGATGATGTGCGCGGCGTCGGCGTGCGCGTCGAAGTGCAGCAGGCCGAGTTCCCCCCAGCCGACGGCATCGGCAACCCCGGACGCCGCCGGCCAGGTGATCGAGTGGTCTCCGCCGATGATGACCGGCACGATCCCGAGCCCGGCCACGGCGCCGACCTTCGCGCGGATGTTGCGGTGGGACGCCTCGGTCTGCCCGTGCGGGCAGTGGGCGTCGCCGGCGTCCACGACGTCGAGCCAATCGAAGATCTCAACGCCGAGATCGAGGTGATAGGTGCCGGGCTCGTAGGCGAGCGCGCGCAGGGCCCGCGGGCCGAAACGCGCGCCCGGCCGGTTGGTGGTCGCGATGTCGAACGGCGCGCCGACCACGGCGACGTCTGGGCGACGGGCCGCGAGGTCAGTCGGCGCCGGCAGCCACGGCCGGTGGCAGAAGGTCGCCAGCCCCTCATAGCCGGGGGCGTCGCTCTGCGGGGCCTTGTCCGTCGGGGCCTTGTCTGCCGAGGCCTTGTCTGGCGGAGGCGCATCGTCGGGAGCCTGGTCGTCGGCGGCCATCTGGTCAGCATGACGCCTCCGCCCGCGGCGCGCAGACCGCGGGCGGCAGCGGCGCTATTTGATCATTCTTCGTCGTGGACCCGTACCGCTTCCTCCTCGGGTGCGCCGACATACGGAGAGTCCTCACGACCGCGGCAGCGTCCGCCGATCGGACCGTGTGCGATGAGCTCGCCGGTTGTGACGTTCCGCACGCCCTCGTCATCAGCCAGCAGCGGCGGCGAGGCGTCCGCGACGCCGTCAGCTTCCAGCCCGCGCCCACCCGGCGGGTCGTATGGGGCATAGACATCGGACTCCAGGACGTCGCCTGACTCCAACCGTGCCGCCTCGGCATAGGGATCCGGATCGGGCTGCTCCTGGGAGAGCAACGAGTCCAGGGACTCACCCGCACGCTGCTCCGCTGCGGTCGTCCCGAAGCGCTCGCCGGGGCCGAAGCGATCGGGCGGATCCCAGCCGTCGTCGAGCGGGTCATGCCCCCGGTCGGTCGAGCCGAGGCCGTCGCTGTCGAGACTCTCGGACTGCTCGAGCGGACTGCCATAGGTGTTGATGTAACCGACGTCGACGCTGTCGATGTCGCCGTCCGGCATCAGCTGCGTCATCGTCGCCTCCCGGTTGGATCAATGGATTCTTGATCAATGGATGCTGGATCAGTGGCTTGCCGTCGTTCGGTGTCATCGGTGCATATTCCCGGGATGGACCGCGGGTAACACGCGAAGGCGGTCAGATCACCAAACCACTACGGGACACGCCTCAACCGCTCGCACGGAGCGCCAGGGTCACCACGGACGGACGACAGGTGCCGAAGTTGACCCACCCCGCTTGCAAGCCGATTTTGGATGGCGTATAGCGTCCGGGTTTGTGACTACTGTCGCGGACCGCATTCTTGAGCGGCTGGCAAAGGTTCCGGCCGGCCTGGACGACGGACAGTTGGCGGATGCGCTTGAGCTTCGCCGCCAGACCGTGAACCAGGTCTGCCGCCGACTGTCGGACAATGGGCGCCTGCACCGCGGGCCCGGCCCGAGCGGGCGCATTGTGAACAGGTTGTTGCCGCAGCACGATGCCTACCCGAAGCCCGTGCCGGCCCAGCCGTCCACGCCGGCCCAGCCACCCGTGCCGGCCCAGCCACCCGTGCGGTCGCCGGAGGACGAGGCTGCGCCGGCTGAGGCCCTACCCTCCCAGCGGGTGACCCGGGAGACCGACGAGGCACAGGTCGTCGCTGACACCGCGGCGAAACCGGATGCACGGACGGTTCCCGCGCCCCGGGATGGGGCTGACAGCGCAGTGCCGGCGAAGCCCGAACCGAAGCGGGCCGCGAGGCCGCCCCGTGCGCCCCGCAAGAAGTCCGGCTCATCGGCGACTGACGCTCCTGGACAGCCAGCAGCGCAGTCGTCGCTGTCCGAACCTGCGCTGGCTGAACCCGTGCTGGCTGAACCTGCGCTGGCTGAACCCGTGCTGGCCGAGCCGGTGTCGGTCGACGAGCCACCGCAGGCCGTCCTGGCTTCGACGCCGAAGCCACCTCGGAAGGTGTCGGTTAGGACGAAAACCGTCCGTACCACGTCCAACGGGCAGGTCGTCGACGGTTCGGTTGCAGAGCGGGCCGCCCCGCCGGTTGCGGAGCCGGCTGCCCCGCCGGTTGCGGAGGTGGCCACAGAGCCGGTCGCCACAGGGGTCGAAGCGTTGCCGGAGCCGACCGACGTTGTTCCTACCGTGGTTGTGCCTACCATCATCGTGCCGACTGTGGTTGTACCTACGGTCGTCGAAGCGTTGCCTGTCGCGCCCGGATCGACCGTCGAACGTGATCAGTTGTCCTCCACGGTGACGCTGCTGTCTACCAGCACACCCACGCCCGGTCTCAACGGTGCTGGCTCGGTTGCGGCTGGTCTCGTTGCGCCCGGTACCGCGCCCGGTACCGCGCCCGGTACCGCCTTCAGCGATGGCGAGTTCAGAAACGGTGACTCCAGAAACGGTGACTCCGGGGACAGCGAGAATGATGTTTTCGCGGAGGACGGTCAGGTGCTGGTATCGGCTCAGCCCATCGCGCCGGTGTCGCGCCGACGGTGGTGGCGGCGGTTTCGGACGGGCCACGGTGGTTGACCAAGAAATATGATCATGGAGGTTGGTGTGGCGGGGACGGTGGCGGTGGCGGCCAGACCGTAGCGTTGATTGCTGTGACGACAACGGCCGGGGCCTGGCCAGGCCCCGCGGGACGGTCCTGAACCGGCCCCGGCCTCATGCGGCGTTCGGTGTCGGAAGGACGACGCGCAGAATCCCAGCATGCGCAATAACGTCTGGGGCAACCAACGATCCCGGGGGAGAGTAATGCCCATACGAGCGAGGTCGCTCGTCGTCACAGCCGCACTGTCCGTCCTCGTGCTTGCGGCCTGCGGAAGCAGGGTGAGTAACCAGGGCACGCCGCCCAGCAGCCCATCCCAGGGGGGTGGCGCGAACCCCGCGTCGGACATCGGTGTGACCGCGAACGATATCAAGGTCGGTACCATTATCGGTCTGACGAGTCCGCTGGGGCCGACGACATTCTCCGGCTCCCTATACGGGGCCAAGGCGTACTTCGACGCGCTCAACGCGGCCGGCGGCGTGAACGGCCGCAAGGTGACGTTCGTCCAGTGCGATGACCATGGCAGCGGGCCGGACAACGCAGCGTGCGTGCGCAAGCTCGTCGACGACCAGAAGGTCTTCGCGTTGGCCGGGGTGGCGGCGTTCAACTATGACGGAGCGCCGTACCTCAACTCCAAGGGCGTACCGGACATCGGTGGCCAGCCGATCAACAACGCCTACGACCAGTATCCCCACCTTTACTCTCTCTACGGTAGTTACTACCCGCGGGACGGCAGCCGGCCCGGCTACGGCGGCACGCTCTATGCGGGCACGGAGAACTACCGGTGGCTCAAGGAGAACCTGAGCACCACGACCGCGGGGGTCGTGTACTACAACATTGCGCCTTCCCAGCGGTATGCGAAGTCGGTCGCTGACGGTCTGCGTCGCGAGGGGTACACGGTCGTCGAAAAGGAGATCAATTTCGGACTGCCAAACTTCGACGCCGCTGTGCTGGACATGAGGGCGCGCGGGGTTGACGTGATCTTTGATGCGATGGAGGACAACGGCAACCTGTCCCTGTGTAAGTCGATGCAGGCGCAGGGGTTCACGGTCAAGGCGAAGGTGACCACGTCGCAGGGGTGGACCGACACCTTCGGTAAGACGTTCGCGGATACGTCGGGCTGCCGGAACGCCACCTACGCGACCAGCTGGACCCGCAACTACAACGACACGAACAACCCGGCCGTGGCAAAGTTCCGCGAGGCAATGACGAAGTACCAGCCTGCGCGCGAGGGCCAGCTGAACATGTGGACGCTTGAGGGCTATGCGTCCGCCGCGTGGCTCACCGATGCGATGAAGTCCTGCGGCGCCAACCTCACCCGCGTGTGTGTCGAAAGTTTCATGAACCAACCGCAGGACTACAACGGTGACGGCCTGCTCGCTCCGCGCAACTTCACGAAGAGTCCCACCCCTCCGCCGAACGATCGCAACTGCATCGAGGTCGTCCGGTGGCAGGACTCGGCGAATGGCGGGAAGGGAGGCTGGGTTACACAGGGTAAGGATTTGGATACCAATTGCTTTGACGTCCCGAACCTGCCCTACCCGGCCGAGTAATACCGGCTCCGGCGGTGCGACCGGGTTTGTCGCATCGCCGGAGGCCGAAGTCCTCGGGTTGCTGGCCAAAGGCGATGCGATCGTGGTTCTGTCGCATCGCCGGAGGCCGAAGTACTCGGGTTGCTATTGGAGCGCCCGGTCCGGCCGGTGGGTGACCATCGACCGGACCAGGGCCTGTCAGCCCCGCGACGCCGCGTCCCCTATTGTCGGTCGCCCTTAAGCTCGGCGGGATCGCCGACAAACGAACACTCGCCGCGGTGCAGCACATAGACGACGTCTGCCAGGTTCAGGGCTTCTTCGGTGTACTGGTCGGCGAGCACGACCGTTGTGCCACCGACGGCCACGGTTGCCAGCCACTCGAACAGTTCGCTCGCGATCTTCGGTGAGAGGCCGAGTGACAGCTCGTCGACGAGCAGTACCTTGGGGCGGGCCAGCAGGGCGCGGGCGAGGGCGAGCATCCTCCGTTCCCCGCCGGACAGGGTCCCGGCTCGCTGGGTGAGCCGTCTGGCCTCACCCAGACGGGGGAAGGCTTCCAGCGCCGGCGAGATGTCCCGATGGCCCGACGCCTCCACGATGATCTGAAGATTCTCCCGCACGGTGAGGCTGGCGAACACCGCCCGCTCGTCCGGCACGAGCATGAGGCCTGCTCGGGCGCGGTCCACCGTGGACATCTTGGTGATCGTCCTGTCACGCCAGGTCAACGATCCTGACCGTAGTGGTAACACGCCGGCGAGCACCCGCAGCGTGGTGCTCTTGCCGGCGCCGTTGACCCCGAGCAGCGCGGTGACCTTGCCGGCCGGAATGGTCAGGTCGAGACCGTGCAGAACTTCGATGGTGCGGTAGCCGGCCCGTGCTCCGGTGAGTATCAGTTCGGCACTCATGCCAGCGGCCCCTGGGCAAGGTAGACGGACCGGACGGTCGGGTCGTCGCGGACAGCGGACGGTTCGCCCTCGGCTACGATGCGTCCACCGACCATCGCGTACACCTGGTCGGTGACGGAGAAGACCAGCTCGACATCGTGGTCGACCAGCAGGACGCCGACCCCTTCGGCGGCGACCTGGCGGAGCAGCGCGGACAGCCGCTCGGTTTCCTGCCCGTCGAGGCCGCTCGCGGGCTCGTCCAGCAGGAGGACATCCGGACGGGCGCACAGTGCACGGGCCAACTCGACCAGGCGCAGCGCACCCGTTGACAGCGTCCCCGCGGTCACGTCCGCAATGCCGGTGAGACCGAGTGAATCGAGCGTACGGGTCACCATCCGCTGGGCTCTGACGGTGCCGTGTGGTGTCAGCCCGAACAGCCCACCCGCGTAGTCGCGGCGCCTGTTCTCGGCGCCGACCAGGAGGTTGTCCACGACGGTCATGCTGGAGAACAGCGACGGCACCTGGAAGGTCTGCACCAGACCGCGGCGGGCGCGGACGTCCGGGGACATCCGGGTGATGTTGCGTCCGCCGAGTGAGACCGTGCCCTTGTCCGGTTTTTCCACCCCGGTGAGCAGGCTGAACAGCGTCGACTTCCCGGCACCGTTCGGCCCGATCAGTCCAGTGACCTTGCCTGGCGCGACGGTTATGTCGACCTTGTCGACCGCGGTGAGCCCGCCGTAGCGGCGAACCAGCCCGCGGCCGCGCAGCTCGGCTCGGCTCACGGCGTCATCCCCGGACTCGTCAGAGCCTCCGAGCGGGCCGAAGCCTTCGAGTGCGTCAGCGCCTCCGGGCGCGTGACCGCCCGCACCCGGGCTGCGAGGGCCTGGCCGAACGGGGTCAACGTGGTCGCATTCGCGCTCGACGGGTACGGGTATCCGACCGGCACCGCGGCGACGGTGCCGGCGGTGCCGACGGTGCCGGTGGTCAGCCCGGCGGATGGGAGAGACGATCGAATCCCGCTCGGGACGGGCAGCGGCCCGGCGGCCTCGGTACGGTCCTCGGCAAGACGGCTGTCCAGGAACGTGACCACGCCCCGGGCGGCGGGGATGAGCCCACCTGGCAGCCAGCCCAGAGCAAGGGCGAGGATGCCGACGGCGAGGGTGGCTGAACCGGCCGGGGCCAGCGTGTCGATGGTGACGATGAAACCGGCCGCGACAACGGCGCCGACAGCACTGTCCGCGCCGAACACGACGACCGCAGTGAACCACAGCAGGCTGTTGAGCGGGGAGAACGTTTCGGCGTCGAAGGAGGAGGTTCCCAGCATCAGCAGGGCACCGCCGAGCCCGGCCACGACCGAGGAGACGGTGAACGACAGCAGCTTGAGGTTGCGGACGTCGACGCCGACCGCGGCCGCACCCTCGGTGTGATCGCGCACCGCCAGCAGCGCCCGGCCCAGCCGCCCTTCATGGAGGTTGCGGACCACGAGCACGCCCAGACCCAGGCAGGCGAGTTCGACGACGTAGAACCAGCGGTCGGACAACGCATGGTGGGCCATGGACAGTGGCGTGACATGCAACTTGGAGACGAACGTCTGCTGCTGGAACACGAAGCGGGACACGACCGCGCCCACCGCGAACGTCGTGAGGGCGAGGGTGAGACCCCGTCGCCGGATCGCGGGGTAGCCGGTGAGCAGGCCGACCGGGGCGACCAGCAGCGCGCCGAGTAGCAGGGCGACAAGACCGGGTAGCGCCGGCAGCCCGAAAAGCTCACCGGCGGTGAGCTTGGCGGACAGCAGCGCGCCGAGCCCGGCGTAGCCGGCCACGCCCAGCGAGACCTGGCCGCTGTAGCCGGTGACGATCACCAGTGACAGGAAGATCAGAGCGATGGCCGGCACGGTGAAGGCATTGCGCAGGTCTGCCGGGGCGAACGTGAGGGGAGCTAGCAGCAGCGCCGCGCCGCCCAGCTTCCCCAGGACATCGCGGCGCTGTCCGCCGGGGCCCGGCGGGCGCGACGGCGGCGCGCCACGACTGGAGAAGCGGCCGGTGGAACCGGCGTCTCCGCCGAGCTCGCGCAATCGGGGGACCAGCAGCAGTAGGATGAGTAGCGCGGCCACGAACAGGTTGGACTGCACGGCGAGGAACAGCGCCGCGAACCTGCCGGTCACCTGGAACTGGCTCAGTTCGCTTTGCAGGATGCCGATGGCAAGGGCCGTGATGACCGCACCGGGCATGCTGGACAGGCGGGCGGCGACGACCACCGCGAAGGTCTCCAGGACCAGCAGGGTGAGTCCGTACGGGGTGAGCTGCAGCCGCGGTGCCAGCAGGATGCCGGTGAACCCGGCGAGGGTGGTACCGACGGCCCAGCCGGCAGCCGCGACCCGGTCGGCTGGAATCGCGGAAAGCTCGGCGAGCTGGCGGTCGTCCACCACCGCCTTGACCTGCCGACCGAAAGGGGTGCGGTTCGTGATGACCCCGAGGGCCACGCACACGGCGATGACCAAGCCCAGTTCGGCGAGCGCGTCCACACCGATGCGGTTGTCACCCGGCAGCACGACCGCGCGGGCTGGGAACAGACTCGGCGCGTCTCCGCGGGAACCCAGTCCCCAGATCCCAGCCGTCATTCCGACGGTCAGGACCAGCACGCCCAGACTCGCCACCAGGGATTCGGCGGCGGAGGCGCGCCGGCGGGCGAGCGGGCGGAAGACC
>NZ_CAUVXI010000221.1:0-6689 GCF_963555845.1 Protofrankia sp. Cas8
GTGGTCCTGAGCGGGTAGCAGGGGGATGACGGTCCCGGCTTCGGTCACGATCGCGAACAGCGAGACCTCGGGCCCGTCCAGATACTCCTCGATCACGACTCGGTCCTCGGGGTTGCGCAGGCATGCGCGTACCGCCTCGACCGCGCTGCGCCGGTCGGTCGTGACGGTCACTCCCTTGCCGCCGGCGAGACCGTCGTACTTGACGACGTAGGGCGGACCGAACTCGTCGAGGTCGGCGAGGGCCGGTTCGATCTCGGTGTGATCACGCGACGCCGCGGTGGGGACGCCGGCGGCGTGCATCACGTTCTTGGCGAAGGCCTTGCTGCCCTCCAGCCGCGCGGCCGCGGCGGTCGGCCCGAAGCAGCGCAGGCCTCGGACCCGCAGTTCGTCGGCGGCGCCGGCAACCAGGGGTACCTCCGGCCCGATGATGGTCAGATCCGCCTGGACGGCCTCGGCCAGGTCGGCCACGGCGTCGGGGTCGGCGACATCGAGCGGACGCGGCTGCGCCAGCTGCGCGGTGCCGGCGTTACCGGGGGCGCACACCAGCGCGCCTACCGCCGGGTCGCGCGACAGGGCCCGGCACAACGCGTGCTCCCGGCCTCCCGAGCCGACGACGAGGACCTTCACCTCGCCACCCGCCACCGCCCGGTCGGCTGGGCGCGGGCCGTGACCGCGTCGTGGTCGGTGGGTGGAGGCACGCAGTACAGGGTAGCGCCCGTGCCGACCACCTCATCCGGGCTGCTACCGGCCCTACCGGGCCAAAGGCGATGCGATCGTGGTTCTGTCGCATCGCCGGAGGCCGACGTCCCCGGGGCCTTACAGGCTGATGCCGGCATTCCACAGCAGGTGCGCCATGGCGTAGACGAGCTGATGCGCACACCGTCGGGCGTCGACTTCCGCCATGGACCCGATAACGGTGTGGACGTCGACCGGCCAGACCCGGACGTCGCGGCCGAGGACGGCCTGCGGCCCGGGGTCCTCGCGGCTTTCGAAGGTCTGTCCGGAGGCGTCCACGAACAGGTGCAGGGAGCGGCCGGTGTACGGGAAACTCTGGTTGCGCCAGTAGAGCACCGGCCAGGCCCGTGGCGGGGTGCGCCGGCCACGTCGAGGCGTCGCGGCCTCGGCGGGTTGATCCGGGGGTTGATCCGGGGGTTGATCCGGTTGCCGGTCTGCGACCACCCGGATCGTCAAGGTCGGGGTGAGGCCCTCGGCCGCGCAGATGGCGAGAAACTCGGCGATCTGTGCGACCGCATAGGTGGCGATGGCGTCCGCGCGCTCCTTGCGCTGTTCTTCGACCTCGTTGGCGCTGCGGACCGCGTGGCTGCCTCGCCTGAGCACCTCGGGCAGGGTGGCGGGAAGCAGGTCACCGATGGGTGAGAAGCCGACGGGCCAGGCATGTACACCGACGACCTGACTCGTGACCTGTGACTGGCGAATGATGTTGGTCCGCAACGCCGGTGTCCAGTGAACCGTGAGGGGACCGACCCGGCTGTCGGGTCTGCGATCAGCTGGTGGAGTCGCGACGGGCGGGGTGTCCTCCGGTGGGCCGCCGCCGGGATGCGCCACCGCCGGCAGGGGGGCGTCAGGCAGGTTCAGTGTGGTCAGACCTCTCCCTGGCTGGTCTCCGACCGGCGTCGGCGGCACGACCGGCTGTGCTGATGTGGGTCGGTCGGACGGATGTGGCGGCGGGGCCGACGGCGACGCGATGATCTTCTCTTCATGCCGCCGGTGGCTGGCGGAAACGCTCTCCGATGCCAGGTCGTCCGCCGTGCCGGTGCTCTGGCCGGAGCCTTCGGCACGCACGGACCGGGCGGTGACAGCGGCCACCGTGACACCCCCGTCCCGATTGACTAATCCTGTTACCGGAACAGCCTCCACAGTAACTCTTGGTAATGCAAGTAGGATCTTTATTTAGACGATCAATCGTGTCGCGACGGTGGACCGAGGGCCACTCGTCGCGATCATCCAGGGTCCGTCAGGGGTTTCCAGGCCCGCCGGGCACGGGAAATGATCGTGATCGTCATAGTGGTCGACGGGGGCGCTCGGCAGCGTCCGCACGTATCGGGTAGTTATGATCTTTAGCCCGTCGACCTGGATCGATATCACGCAGTGCCGCCCGTGCGCCCGCTCCGACCGGTGGGCCAGGTAATCTCGCCCGGTGCCTGCGCTCGTGCTGATCGGTGCCCAGTGGGGCGATGAAGGCAAGGGAAAGGCGACCGACCTGCTTGGCGGGGCGGTCGACTTCGTGGTTCGTTACCAGGGCGGTAACAATGCCGGACATACGGTTGTCATCGGTGAGGAAAGTTACGCTCTGCATCTGATCCCAAGTGGCGTGCTACGTGCCGACTGCGTGCCCGTGATCGGCAACGGCGTGGTGATCGATCCGGGGGTTCTTCTCGGCGAGATGGATGGGCTGATCGCCCGTGGCATCGACGTGTCCCGTTTGTTGATCAGCGCGAATGCTCATTTGATCATGCCCCATCATCGCGCGCTCGATAAGGTGACGGAGCGTTACCTTGGCAAGGCTCGGATCGGGACGACCGGCCGCGGGATAGGTCCGACCTATGGTGACAAGATTGCCCGGACGGGGATCCGCGTTCAGGACCTCCTCGACCCCGGGATCTTCCGGGCCAAGCTGGAGCTGGCGCTGCGGGACAAGAACCAGATCCTGACCAAGATCTATAATCGACGGGCCCTTGACACGGACGCGATCGTCGAGGAGTACGCCGGATACGCGCGCCTGCTCGGACCGCACATCGCCGATACCGGGCTTGTCCTGGACCAGGCGTTACGGGCCGGCAAGGTCGTCCTGCTGGAGGGTTCGCAGGGCACCCTGCTCGATGTCGACCATGGGACCTATCCGTTCGTCACCTCGTCGAACCCGACGGCGGGCGGGGCCGCGACCGGCTCGGGTATCGGCCCGACCCGGATCACGCGGGTGATCGGTATCTGCAAGGCGTATACGACCCGCGTCGGCTCCGGCCCGTTTCCGACCGAACTCACCGACAAGGTCGGCGACGAGCTGCGTGCCGTCGGTGGCGAGTTCGGTGTGACCACCGGTCGAGCCCGGCGCACGGGCTGGTTCGATGCGGTCATCGCCCGCTACGCCGTGCGCGTGAACGGGTTGACTGATGTTTTTCTTACCAAACTGGATGTATTGTCCGGATTTGATCGCGTTCCGATATGTGTCGGATATGACGTGCACGGTGTCCGCCACGACGACATGCCCATGACCCAGACCGAGTTCCATCACGCCAGGCCGATTTATGAGGAACTGCCGGGCTGGGGTGACGACATCTCGGGTGCCACGTCGTTCGATCAGCTCCCGCAGGCTGCTCGTGACTACGTGAAGGCTGTCGAGGAGTTGGCCGGGGCGCCGGTGTCGGCCGTCGGCGTCGGCCCCGGCCGGGATCAGACGATTACCATTCGTGATCTTCTCTGAGATCATCGTGATTGGGGTACCCGGTGATGCGGCGGCCGAGGGGCGGCGCCCGTATGATGGTCGACATCCTGGGCCGCCTTCCCGCCAACTGGCTGTGGACATGGCATGCTCAGGTTCGACCCACCGCCGATCCGCAAGGTTCGGCCAGCTACCCAGGGTGATTTTGCCGGTGTGCAGGATGGCTTGAGTGCCAGGTACTGGTGCCGGTGTTGGAATGTTGTGTAATGCCTTTCGTCCGCATCGTGGAGGTACGCAATGAAGCGTTTCGCGCTGATCGCCCTGCTGGCCGCTATTGCCGGCGGCGGTTTCCTCATTCGCCGGCGGGGCAAGCAGGACGTCTGAGCCGCCGGTGGGCTGACGGGTATGCGATCATGATGGGTCCCGCACGCCCGGTGGCCTGACCGACGCCGGGTGATCGCGCTCCACGGTCGGCACCGCGGTCGCGCTGTCGACCAACTGATCGGCGGTCAGTTGGTCGATGGCTGATGTCGCCTGTCTCGGTGCGTCTCGGTGCGTCTCGGTGCGTCTCGGTGCGTCTCGGTGTGCCTGGCTCACCGCCGGCTCGGCTCTGGCCCGTGACTGTCTCGGCGCGGTGCACGATCAGAATACAGTCGGCATTCGGCATTATTTTCCAGCTGTTTCGCTTTGTGCACCAATGCACATGAAATGCACATACTGCTACCGTGGTATCGCGTCCCTATTGTCAGGTGAGTCTGGCTATACTCTGCTCCGTGCATCGGTATGACATGGACAGCGAGATTCTGGCCCAGGCTGTTGTCGACTATGCGCGGGAGCGCCTGCGTCTGCATCCGGTCCCGCTGGACGGGTCGCGGTCCCACGCGGATCTGGCCGCCACCGCGGGAGCGACGATTACCCCCGACGGTATGGGCGGCGTCGAGGTGCTCGGTCTTTTCGACAAAGTCCTCTCCAGAGCCTGCATTTCAGTCGATCATCCGCGTAATCTCTCGTTCATCCCGGCGGCTCCCACCAAGGCGGCAATACTGTTCGATCTCGTTGTCGGGGCGTCGTCGGTATATGCGGGCAGCTGGCTGGAGGGCGCCGGTGCGGTCTACGCGGAGAACCAGGCGTTGCGCTGGTTGTCCGATCTGGCCGGTTTCCCGTCCCGGGCGGGTGGTGTCTTCGTCCAGGGGGGGACGGTCGGCAACCTTTCCGCCCTGGTCGCAGCCAGGCACGCGGCGCAGCAGGCCAGGCGGCAGGCGGCGGGTTGCGGGGCCGAACCCACCACCTGGCGGGTCGTCTGCGGTTCCGAAGCGCACTCCTCGGTTGAGACCGCCGCCCGCATCATGGGCGTCGACGTTCTGGTCGTGGCGACGGACCAGGACGGACGGCTCACCGGTCCTGCGCTGGGCGCCGCGTTGGACGCCGCCGGCGTCGCCGTTGCCGACACGGTCTTCGCCGTCGTGGCAACCGCCGGTACCACGCAGTTCGGCATTGTCGATGATATTCGCGGCATTGTCGACGTGGCCCGTGAACGCGGTATCTGGGTACACGTCGACGGCGCCTACGGACTGGCCGCCCTGGCTGCGGAATCAGTCCGTCACCTTTTTGCCGGTGTGGCGGATGCCGACTCCTTCATCGTTGATCCGCACAAATGGTTGTTCGCGCCGTTCGACGCCTGCGCGCTGATCTATCGGGAACCTGCGCTGGCCCGCGCGGCACATGCGCAGAAAGCGGGTTACCTCGAGGTGCTGGAGTCCACGGACGCCTGGAATCCAGCGGACTACGCGATCGGCCTGTCCCGGCGCGCGCGTGGTCTGCCCTTCTGGTTCTCCCTCGCCGTGCACGGGACCCGTGCCTACAGCGCCGCCGTGGAGAAGTCCCTGGCCACCGCCCGGGCCGCGGCCGACCAAATCCGGGCGCTGCCCTACGTCGAGCTTGTGCGCGAACCGCAGCTTTCCGTGGTTGTCCTGCGGCGCCTGAACTGGGCGCCGCAGATGTACTACGAGTGGACGGAGAAGCTGCTGCAGTCGGGTTTCGCGTTCGTCACCCCGACCGTCCACGAGGGGGAGACGGTGACCCGGTTCGCGATCGTCAACCCGTGCACCGAACCCGCGGACATCGCCGCGATCCTGGCGACCATGGCCTGAGCCGGCCTGAGTCGGGGGTCCGTTCCCCCGGCAGGCGCACAGTACGCTGTCAGGTAGGACTCAGGCCTGCCGCCAGGTTCGCAGGAGGTACGTCATGACCGCGGAGATGGTCGCCCCTGCGTGGATGCACGAGCAGATCACGGCGGAGCAGTACGACTCCTGGTCGCAGGAGCAGTGCGCGGGCATCGAGATCGTGGACGGGATGGTCGTCGTGAGCCCCAGCGCGTCCAAGCGGCACAACCGGCTGGCCCGGATCGTCGCGAACGCACTGGACGCGGCCGCCGGGGTGGACTGGAACGCCGACACGGACTTCGACGTCCGGCTGCAGGACGTGCCGCTCACCAATCGCCGTCCGGATGTCGTGGTGTATCGCGCGGACACGATCGACGTCACGCCCACCCGTCCCGAACACGTGCTGTTGGTCGTGGAGATCGTCTCGCCGGGTTCGGAGACCACCGACAGGATCGTGAAGGTGGACCAGTACGCCAAGGCCGGCATCGCCTTCTACTGGCGGATCGAGCAGGCCGCTACCGGTGTTCCGCTGGTCTACACCTATGTCCTCGACCCGGCGAGGCGGGTCTACCGGGACGGAGAGGTATTCACCGGCGTGGTCACGGTCTCGGCGCCCTTCGCAGCAGAGATCGACCTCCATCAGATCTGATACCCGTCCATCGCGAGCGTCCTGGCAGCGCTGAGACGAGAACCGAGGCGGAAGGCGACAATCAAACGCCGGGCTGGGTGATCGGCCCGGCGTTTTGTCTGGCTGTGGGCTATGGGCTGTGGGCTGTGGAGGTGGGATTTGAACCCACGGAGGGGTTGCCCCCTCACACGCTTCCGAGGTCTGAACGTCATCGTCCGTGACCGACCGCAGTGGTCCGGGTATGGCATTCCGCGGCGCTTCGACCGGACCTGAACGGCTCCGTACGTGAGTGAACGAGACCGGAACTGAGACCGGCGATACCCCTTCGCTGGCTCGCCGCAGCGCTCCGACGCCCCGAGTGGGAGGCGGAGACGACGCGCCCGGCGAGCATGGCGCGCCAGCGCCACGCGCAGTCCGGAGCGCGGCGGCCCGTCCGGGTCCTGCACGGCACGGCGCGGCGCATGCGGCACGGTGAGCACCGGTGAAGATCTCTTCACAG
>NZ_CAUVXI010000221.1:6990-9257 GCF_963555845.1 Protofrankia sp. Cas8
ACCCTGGGCTGAGCTGGTCTCCTCCGTCGGTCGGGCAGGCTTGCCCTACCCCGGGTTCTCCCGGCCGGGCAAGGGCCGGCGTCTACTTGAGTTCGATCTTCGCTGTCGGCCCTTGCGTGGTCGGGAGGTTCCGGGGTAGCCCTCGGGTGCCCGGTCGGCGGAGGAGACCAGCGGACTTGAACAAGTAGGGAAAGTTGGCACGGCCTCGAATCGGGGATCTGTAACCGAATGAAGCCGTCCAACTACTGTTGCTCGACGGGAGTTGTCGGCCACCGTGCCGACGGATCCCGATCAAGTTTGGAAACGATCTCGACACGATCCGATGGGATAACGCACACGGTCGCTTCGACGGGGCGCTTCGTCCGCGCTGAGGTACCGACCCGCGTCAGATCCAGTACCACCGCTGTGACATCGACATCTTCAACGCCGCATGGTCGGCGATCAGCCATCGGTACGTCACCGTCCTGACGCTCGCCGGGCGCAACCGACGACCTTCGTTCGGATCCCTTGCACGTCCGTGCAAGAGTCACCCCGCGCGGTTCTTGTAAGTGCCCTCATGTGTGGGCATGCTCTTCGAAAGGGCCGTCCCCACGCCCGTGGGGACGATCCGGAAGCCGACTGCCCAGGGGAGGCGAGGAGGGACGTGACACAACCCGACGCTTGGCCGTACCCGGAGCCGCACGAGTGGGTGGATGAGCCCGACCCCGCCACCCACCAGGCGATCGACGAGGCGCGCGAGGACATCGCGGCCGGGCGGTTCATCCGCTGCAACGACGAAAACGAGTTCGACGCGCTTCTTGCCTCGCTGTCCGCGGAGCCGTACCCACAGGCCAGCTGAACAGCCCGGCCGCGGATGGTTCGCAGTTATCTCCGACACGCCCGCGGAGATGGGCATTGTCAGCATCCGCACCTATCGTGTGCGGCATGCCGACCTTTGACCCCGCCGCACGGTTTCTGGCGGAGTACGCGCGTCTCAGCTCCGCAGAGCAGGCCGCGTTCATCCGGGCGCGTCGGCTGTTCTGCGACGGGCTGAGGTCGGGCTCGTTTCACCCGAAGCTGCGCGTGAAGGGCTTCAAGTCTGAGCCTGGTGTGTACGAGATGACGTGGGCGCGCAACGGCCGGGCGCTGTGGGAGTACGGCGAGCCGATCCCGGGCAAGCCCGGCCCGCACATCATCTGGTTGCGGATCGGCACCCACGACATCTTCGAGCGGTAGGGGTGCTGCGCGACGAGTGACTCGCGCTTGCGTCAGTCACGATCCATGGTGTCAGGTCGCGCTCGAACGCGTCGACGGCCGTCTTGAGAACACAGCTGTTCGTGTCGATGCCGCAGATATAAAGATCAGTCCAGGCGCGTTTCTTGACCAGTGCGGCGCCTTCCTCATTGAACAGAGTATAGATCGTCTTATCGACGATCGCGGTTGCCATCTCGGCACAGGATGCCAGCTCATCAACGATGTCGGTTGCGGGTGACTCGGATAGCTCGGTCCAGCCCAACAGCCGCTCGTACTGACTGCCTGGGAAGTTGAGGTACCGCGTGAAGACGATGTCGCCACCAGCGGCCTGCCAACGTTGGACAAGCTCCACGATGACCGGTACGACTGCCTGCGAATGCTCGGTCAGGAATCCGTTCTGAACGTCGATCACTACCAGCACCGACGACTTGTCGTTCACGTTCGCCCTCCGTCTGTCTCTCGCAACGTCTCTACTGCATCAGCAAGGTGCCGAGACGACCGGCCGTCCGGGTCGACGACCTCGGCCAGCCACTCGAAGTGCAGAGACACCGCGACGGTGATGGGGGTTACCGGGGTCAGACCGTGGCCGGCTCGGTGGCATCCCGGACAAGCGTGAGAACCTCATCGAGGAGATCTGGCGTTGCCGCAATAGTCGCTTTCGAGTCGGATGTGTGGTCGCTGCCGTCAATGTCGACCACTTTCGCGCCCGCCTCCCGAGCGATGATGGCACCTGCCGCGGTATCCCACGGCTTAGTGGTCTCGCCCGTAAGTCCTTCGGGGGTTGACACCTGGGCGCACGGTGTGGGGCCGGTTAGATGCCGGGGGTGGACAGGTACAGCTCGCAGGCGCAGTCCAGGGCTTCTTCGGGGGTGCCGGTGAAGGGCCCGGCGGGCAGGACGGCGGGTGGCTGTTCGCGACCGAGACCGGTTGCCCGCTCAACCCGGGAACCGACTACCACGAGTGGAAAGACCTGCTGGTCGCAGCCGGCCTGCGAGACGCCCGGCTGCATGACGCCCGGCACACCGCGGCGACCG
>NZ_CAUVXI010000222.1:0-8947 GCF_963555845.1 Protofrankia sp. Cas8
ACCCGGACCGAGGAGGGCTGGAACGTGGTGCAGAAGCTTCCGCAACCGCCGGACCATGAGGATTCCGCGGAAACATCGCCACCGCAATCGCCTACTTGCGGCCTTCGCCCCAGCCTGCCCTTTCCGACCGGGCACACGCGCTCAGCGGCGGATCGCCAGTCGGTACTTCTCCCACTGCCGCTTGTCGTCGGAGAAAAAGTACTCCAGGAGATCGTGTAGGTAGCCCGGGTCGGGTGCATGCCTCGACGGCGGTATGTACTGCTTCACACGAAAAGCTCCGAACCCGACATTGTACATCGTATACAGACCCAACTTCAGTCTGTCGAGTTCCTCTAGAACACGGTCGGACACCGGATTGTCCTCGTCTTCTTCAGAGGCCGTCTCGACAACGAGGCTCGGGCAGTGCGCCCAACGCCCATGGGCTGCTGCCTCATACAGCGACTCCAGCCGATTGGCCTCGGCCGACCGTTTGATTTCAAAGGATGAAATCGTGAGGACGACGTCGGGCAGGAGATACGAGCTCCAAACTTCGACCGCCGCGACGTCCGGCCGGGACCACTGACCGCTGGCCCGTACCCGCCTGCGCGCGGAAGCGGTCTCACGGATGTGGCTGAAGGTGAGACCAGCCGTGTCGATCTCACTCTGGTACCAGTCGACGAAGGGCTGATACAGCTCGGACTCCCGGCGTACCAGCTGGCCAGGGCCGGCAGCGGCGAATCCCGCGTCGGCTATGTGCGTTTCCAACACCTCGTCGTCCGGCGTCTGGAGCACATCGTCTGCGCGAGCGATCGTGCCCCCACGGCCTCGCCCGAGCCGGACGAGACCGGCCGTCTTGAGCTCGTCCAACGCCAGTCGATAACGGTCGTTCGTGATTCTCACAGCGCTGCGCAGCCGAAGGCCGCCGACGGGAGTGCCGTCCGGCGGAAGCTGGTCGAAGACCACAAGCGCATCGCGAGAAGCTTTCGGTGGAGTCCGGTCACTCGGGGCCCGGCGGATCCGCCGCCCTTCCACAATCGCCATACCCGCGAGAACAAGCTCCGCCACCGCCTCGTCGAACTGCGCATCCTCCATACGGAGCCGCTTCCGCAATGCACCGCAGTTCGACGGTGCCGGCCCGATCTCGGTATAGAGTTCCGCCGCCGCTCTGGAAAGTGCCATCGTCCCCTCGCCGTCAGCCAGCCACCATGAGAGCGCTTTTTCTGCGCTATGACAGGCTTATCCGATACGGGACGAGCACAGGAGTCATTTCTGACCTAATCACATCCGCCGCGGCGAGGTTTGAACCGCGCCCGAAGACGACGCGTTCCGCCGGATCGGTCTGGTGGTGCCGGCCGAGAGCACGGGCGGTAGGTCATTGCGGTCACCGGAGCGGCAGTTTCCACCTACGGCCGACGGCCAAGAAACCGGGCGGTAGGTCATTGCGGTCACCGGAGCGGCAGTTTCCACCTACGGCCGACGGCCGTCATCCCCGGGGGATCCGGTACCCGGCTGGGATCCCCCGGAACACCGCTGGTCCCGAACGGTTAGTCCCGAATCCGGGCGTCGGAGGTGTAGGAGGCGTCGAGTTGCCGGTTGAGGTTGACCGCGGCGTTGATCAGCGCGAGATGCGTGAAGGCCTGCGGGAAGTTACCGAGCTGCTCGCCGGTCAGGCCGATCTCCTCGGAATACAGGCCCAGCGGATTGGCATAGGTGTGCATCTTCTCGAAGATGAGCCCGGCCTCCTCCAGCCGGCCCGATCGGGCCAACGCGTCGACGTACCAGAACGTGCACAGAGAGAAGGTGCCCTCCGAACCGCGGAGCCCGTCCGGGGATGCTTCCGGGTTGTACCGGTAGACCAGGCTGTCAGAGACCAGTTCGGAGTCCATCGCGTTCAAGGTGGACAACCACATCGGGTCGTCGGGGACGACGAAACCGACCTGGACCATGCGCAGCAGGGAGGCGTCCAGCACGTCGGTGTCATAGTGCTGGACGAAGGCCTGCCGCTTGTCGTTCCAGCCCCGGTCCATGACCTGGCGGTAGACGCGGTCACGTTCGGTGGCCCACCGCTGGAGCTTGCCCGGCCGGGCCCGCTCGGCCGCGAGCCGGATGGCGCGGTCGAAGGCGGCCCAGGAGTTGATCCGGCCGTAGGTGAAGTTCTGCCGGCCGCCGCGGGTTTCCCAGATGCCTTCCTCGGGGGAGTCCCAGTGGTCGCACAGCCAGTCCAGCATGTCGACCACGCGGTTCCACCGGGCGTGGCCGAGGGCGACACCATGACGGTCCGCGAAGTAGATCGAGTCCATCGCCTCGCCGTAGATGTCGAGCTGGAGCTGGTCGGACGCGCCGTTGCCGATCCGCACCGGCGCCGAGCCCATGTAACCCTCGAAGTGGTCGAGGGTCTCCTCACTCAGGTCGGACGACCCGTCCACCCGGTACATGATCTTCAAGGGTCCGGAGGCATCACCGGCCTGCTCCTCGATCCGGTTGGCCAGCCACCCGACAAAGCTGCGTGCCTCCTCGACGTAGCCCAGTCCCAACAGCGCGTACACCGAGAACGACGCGTCGCGGATCCAGGTGAACCGGTAGTCCCAGTTGCGCTCCCCGCCGATCTGTTCGGGCAGCCCGGCGGTGGGCGCTGCCACCACCGCACCGCTGGGGGCGTAGGTCATGAGCTTCAGCGTCATCGCCGAGCGGCGGACCTGCTCGCGCCACCGGCCGGTGTAGGTCGACCGGGCCAGCCAGCGCCGCCAGTACCGCACCGTGTCGTCGAGCAGCGAGGTGATCTCGTCCCGGGCGAGCCGGTGCGGCGGGTCGCCGTCCCCGGTCTCCATCATCACGGCTCCGACCTGGCCGGCCTTCAGCGTCGCCGTGCCGCGGATGCCGTCACCGCGCGGATCGGTGATCCGTTCCGCGCCGTCCCAGCTGACGGTCCTGGCCGGGTGCAGGGTGATGCGCTGGTCCCCGGCGCGGAAGATCGCACCGTCGCCGGTCACCTCCACGGTGTGGCTGGCGCGGCCGTAGTCGAAACGTGGCGTGAACTCGACCGCGAAACGCATCTCCCCCCGCACGACCCGCAGGACCCGGACCAGCCGGTGCCGGTCGGTGGGCCGGGTCGTGTCCGCGATGGGCATGAAGTCCAGGAGTTCACCCACGCCGCCGGCCGTCAGGAAGCGGGTGATAAGAACCGCGGTATCGGGCAGGTACAACTGCCGCGACACATAGCCCGGCTCCGTCGGCGCAATCGTGAATTGGCCGCCGCGTTCCCGGTCCAGCAGGGAGGCGAAGATACTCGGCGAATCGAACCGGGGCGCGCAGAACCAGTCGATCTCGCCGTCCTTCGTCACCAGCGCCGCGGTCTGGAGATCCCCGATCAACCCGTGGTCAGAAATCTGCGGATAGTCCATCTCTCCCCCTGTGGTCCTGCTCGGCAGCGGCTCCCTTGAGCTGCCAGCCCCGGCGACCGAAATATCCATCGTCAGAAACTGGGCTGCCCGACGGTCAGGGGTCCAAACCGTCCGAGCGTGACGGATCACCCACGGACGGGGGTGATTGGTATCGGTCCGGACTGAGATCGGCAGATCGAGACACGAACTCAGGTGGTTGCGGCGCCGAAGATACCGGGCAGGGTGGACGAGTGGGCGACCCGCAGTTCGTCGAGGCTGACGGCAAAGGCGTCCTGGACGTCGATGATGTCGCCGTCCACCACACCGATACGCCGGCACGGCAGTCCGCGGGCACCGCACATGTCGGTGAACCGCAGCTCCTCCGATCGGGAGACGGCCACCACTGCCCGACCCGCCGACTCGCTGAACAGCTCGGTGAACACGTCCGCATCGCGGGGGAAAACGATGCGGGCGCCACGCCCACCACGCAGGCAGGACTCGACCAGTGCCGATGCCAGGCCGCCGTCGGACAGGTCGTGCGCCGCGGTCAGCATGCCGTCGCGGGAACCCGAAACCAGGATCTGGGCGAGCAGCTTCTCCGCGGCGAGGTCGACCACGGGCGGCTGCCCGCCCAGGTGCCGATGCGCCACCCACGCCCACTCGGACCCGCCGAACTCCGGGCGGGTCTCGCCGAGCAACAACAGCGAGTCACCGTCATCGGTGAAGCCGATCGCGACGCGCCGCGCCACATCGTCGAAGAGGCCCAGGACACCGACCACCGGAGTCGGGTTGATCGGCATCGATCCGGTCTGGTTGTAGAAAGATACGTTACCGCCGGTCACGGGCAGGCCGAGCTGGCGGCAGGCGTCCGCGAGCCCCCGGGTCGTCTCGGCAAACTGCCACATGACCTCCGGATCCTCGGGCGAACCGAAGTTCAGGCAGTTCGTGACGGCGATCGGCACGGCCCCGGTCGCGGCCACATTGCGGCATGCTTCGGCGAGTGCGAGCTGCGCACCTGCGAACGGGTCGAGCCTGGCATACCGACCGTTACCATCTGTTGCCAGCGCGATGCCGAGGCCGGTCTCGTCGGAGAGCCTGACCACGCCGGCATCCTCGGGCTGTGCAAGCACGGTGTTGGCCTGCACATACCGGTCGTACTGGTCGGTCACCCACGCCTTCGAACACAGATTCGGCGAGGCGATCATGGTCAGCAACGTTGCGCGCAGGTCATCTCCGCTGGTCGGGCGCGGCAACGCCACGGGGTCGTCGGCCCGTAGCCCGTCCAGGTCCGCCGGCCTGCGCATCGGCCGGTCGTACACCGGCCCGTCGTCGGCGAGCGAGCCAGGCGGCACGTCGACGACGACCTCACCGTGCCACCGGATGACAAGACGACCGCTGTCGGTGACCGTTCCAATCCGGGTGGCCAGCACGCCCCAGCGTTCGGCGACCGCGAGCACCTGGGGCACTGCGTCCGGCGTGACGATCGCGAGCATCCGCTCCTGGGACTCGCTCGCGAGGATCTCATGCGGCACCATCGAGGCCTCCCGCAGCGGGACGAGGTCGAGGTCGACCGTCATCCCACCGGGGCCACCGGTGGCCAGGCCTGCGGCGGTCGTCTCGGTCAGCGCACAGGTCAGCCCCGCGCCGCCGAGGTCCTGGATGGCGACGACAAGTCCGCGCTCGAACAGCTCCAGGCAGGATTCGATGAGAATCTTCTCGGTGAACGGGTCGCCGACCTGCACCGCTGGTCGGCGCGCCGGTCCGCCACCCTCGTCGAAGGTCGCCGACGCCAGCACCGACACCCCGCCGATGCCGTCCCGGCCGGTCTTCGCACCGAGCAGGACGACCGCGTTGCCGACTCCGGTCGCCGCCGAAGTCTGTACCCGTCCGACCGGCATCACCCCCACGCACAAGGCGTTGACCAGCGGGTTCCCCAGATACGACGGATCGAAGACGACTTCCCCGCCGATCGTCGGCAGGCCCAGGCAGTTGCCGTAGCCGCCGATGCCCGCGACCACCCCGGGCAGCATCCGCGCCGTGTCGGGTGCGTCGGCATCGCCGAACCGGAGCGGGTCCAGGACGGCGATCGGCCGGGCCCCCATGGTCAGGATGTCGCGGACAATCCCGCCGACGCCGGTCGCCGCACCCTGGTAGGGCTCGACGAAACTCGGGTGATTATGTGATTCGATCTTGAATGTGACGGCGAGGCCCTCACCGACAGCGACCACCCCGGCGTTCTCGCCCATCCCGACGAGCATGCGCCCACCGGCCGGTATGTCATGGAACCGCCGTAGGTGCACCTTGGACGACTTATACGAACAGTGTTCACTCCACATCACCGAGTACATGGCAAGCTCGGCATCGGACGGCAACCGACCGAGGGTGGAGATGATCTGGGCGTACTCGTCGTCGGTGAGACCGAGTTCCCTGTGGGGCTGGGCGGCGTCTGGCTGGGCGGCATGGGGTCCGGCGGCGTCGGGCGCGGACGGGGCAGTGGGTACGGTCGGTGTGCCGGTCACGTCATCCATCTTCCCGGACGTTTCGGTCTCGACAACCCGGCCTCGACAACCCGACGACGGCGACCCCACCGTGGCGATCCAACCGTGGCGATCCAACCGGCCGTCAGGAGTGGCCGTAAGGCTCCGGGCCTGCCGCGTCACCGGCGAGTGCGTCGGCGCCGTCGTCTGGAACCGAGCCGGGCGGGTGCGCCGATACGCTGACGAATTCCAGGTCGGACGATTCCAGGTCGGACGGATCGTCGTCGTATACAACTGCCTCGGGATGCGCGGAGGGAGCGACCATCGCCTCCGAGTGGGCGCCACAACCATGATCGAAAGCAGTCACCCGAGCGTCGTCCGGGGCCATCTCGTTCGCACACACCCCGAACAGGCGGCCGAGGATCCCGGCCAGACGCACGTGAAAGCCACATGTCTGACAGGTCGCGGGAGCGACCCGGGCAATCGACGCCTCCGGACCGGACTCGCCCGCATACCAACGGGTCGCAGCTTCGTCACGTCCCTCCACGGACAGCAGCCGGGGACGACCGAACCCGAGCTCATGCCAGGCATCGGTGTCGACGAACTCCTCGACATCACCAAGACGCAGGGTGAGACGGGGATCGTCCACGGCGGTCGGCAGCAGGTCTCCGACTCCGACGTCGCCCGGGCGCAGCCGCTGGGACCACGGCACCCACTGTGGAGCGGTCATGGCGCCGTCGCCGGGCAACAGCACGACATCATCCACGGTGACCTTCCGCAACCGCGATGCGCGGCTCACGACCACCGTCCACACCCAACCGGGATAGGCGCGCGCCGTACACGCGAAGCGGTGCAGCACAAGGCGTTCGTCCTCGGCCTCGACGCCGAGGTGCTCGCCGACAAGGCCCGGATCATCGGCCTCGGTGGCCGCGGCCGCCCGGGCCTCCTCGACGGCTCCGGCACACGCGGTGTCCAGCGCGGGCGGCTTGGGCCCCTTGGCCGCACGCGGCGCCCGTGGTGGTCCCGGTGTTCGGGGCACCTTCGACGCGGGTGAGCGGGTCGTCCGGGTCGTCCGGGTCGTCCGGGTCGCAGACTCGGACGCCGGGGGACCGGGCGCACTCCCGTCCGAGATGAACGTTTCCGAGCTCGACGTTTCCTGGTTGGACGATCCAGAGTCGGACGATGTTGGCACTACCGCCGGGTCAAGCTGCACATCCTGAGCCTCCACGCACGTATTGTCGCCTACAGGTTCCGGAACTGTGCTACGTGGTCGTGGTGGCCCTCCTGGGGAGAGGGGACACTCAGGATGGTGAACGTGGGCAGTGGTGTCGCCAAAGGGATCCGCAGGCTGCGCGCGTCCGGCCGCAGAGGTGGTGCCGAGCAGTCGGGGCTCGCGGCCCTCACCGAGCTTTCCTTCGTCAACGCGGCGGGCGACGCGCTGGTGACCGTGACGCTGGCCGGAAAGCTCTTCTTCGCGGTGCCGACGAGCGAGGCCCGGTCGAAGGTCGCCATGTACCTGTTGATCACCATGGTGCCGTTCGCCCTGCTGGCACCGGTGATCGGCCCGGTCCTGGACCGGTTCGCCCATGGTCGCCGTACCGCGCTGGCCGCAATCTGCCTGGCCCGCGGCATGCTTGCCTGGCAGCTCGCCGGCTCCCTCAACCACGGTGTGGCCGTCTATCCCCTCGCGCTCGGCCTGCTCATGCTGTCGCGGGCGTTCGGAGTGGCCCGCAGCGCGGTCATCCCGCGCGTCACACCCCAGAATCTGTCCCTCGTAAAGATCAATTCCCGAATCTCGTTGGTGAACATCGCAGCGGGATCCGCGATCGCCCCGGTCGGCCTGGCCATCGCCAAGATTCCCTACGTCGGCTACCCGTGGGTGCTGCGGGCCTGCGCAATCGTCTACATGACAGGCGTCCTGCTGGCGTTCAACCTACCCAAACACGTCGACTCCGCCGCAGGTGAAAAACGCGCCTTCGTACTAGGGGCCATCGTCAACCACCGGGACATGGCCGGCCGTCTGCTGCGCGCCATGGGCGGGCTGCCGGTCGCGCTTCGCGCCTCCCTGGTGCTGCGCGGCCTGGTCGGATTCCTCACCTTCTATCTGGCGTTTCTGCTGCGGACGAGCCACGACACCAAACTCTGGCTCGGTGCGCTGGCGATCTGTGCGGGTGTGGGCAGCGGCCTGGGTGTCTTCATCGGCGGGCGGCTGGGCCGCCAGCGCCCTGAGGCGCTGCTGATGCTGTCACTGCTGATGGCATCAGGGGGCTGCCTCGGCGCCGCCGTCGACTACACAAGGCTCACATCGCTGCTGGCGGCCCTGCTGGTGACGATGGCCGGTGCGATGGGGAAGCTCGGTCTGGACGCGATCCTCCAACGGGACATCGCCGAGGACACCCAGAACTCCGCGTTCGCCCGCTCAGAAACCGCGATTCAGCTCGCATGGGTTGCCGGCGCCGGGATCGGCCTGATCGAGATGCCGGGGACGCTCGGCTTCGCCGTGGCGTCCGCGGCGGTGCTGTTCACGATGTTCGTGGAGACCAGGGCACTGCACCGGTCACGGGCAGCGGCCCGCGTCCGTCGAGGGCGACCGGAGGCCGCGGCCTGGGCCGAGCCGAGCGCCGGGGGAACCCTCGCGCTCGGGCACCCGGCGATCCACCCGGACACGGCGGTGCTCCCGGACACCGCAGTGCTCCAGAAAACGGCGGTGCTCCCGGACACGGCGGTGCTCCAGAAAACCGCGGTCCTCCCGGATCGTGGGACGCGGCCCGGCCTGCTGAGACCGAGAACCCACCCCCCGGATCGCGATCCGGGCGGCATCTGAGCGGCCCTGAACGATAACCTCCGACCGTGTCCGTATCTCGGCTACTCTCCCGCATCCGGTGGCAACGCCTGGCTGTGCTCCCTGTCCTCGGCGCGCTCGTCGGGGTACTCGCCGGCTGCGACCAACCGACGCCGCTGGTGACCATGCAGGCCGGTCGAAGCTTCGTGCAGGCGCAGGCCGCCAGCTACGACCGCGACGGCACGGTGGTCAAGGGCGCCGGCGACCAGATCCCGGCGCTGCACGCCGCCCCCGGAGAGATCATCAACATCGACGTTCCGAAGTCGGTT
>NZ_CAUVXI010000223.1:0-7752 GCF_963555845.1 Protofrankia sp. Cas8
ACCGTGACCAGTCACGGGCCTTGTTGCCGGCGACCAGCAACACGGCCTGTGACCAGGGGTCGAAAACGAAGATCACCCGGATCGCGATGTCGCGGCCCGACCTCGGCCGCAGTTCCTTGAGATTCTTGATCGTCGATCCTTGCAGTGTGTCGACGAGCGGACGCCCGAGCCCAGGCCCGATCTCGGCGAGCATGTCGATCGCCGCGTTGACCGACCGATAGGTGTCCAGGTCTGTCTGGCGCAGCGAGCGCAGCCACTCCCGCAGGTCGGGTGTGGCCTTGATCGTCCACCGATGAGGTGGCTCCACCGACACAGGTCGACTATAGCTCGACCTAAACATGCGGCGTCGTGCTCCCGGCAGGTTCCGCCGATGGTGGCATGACTGACAGCCACACGGACAGGCGAGCCCACGGACGAGCACGGACATTAGCAAGCCCCCACGTACATCCGAGCCCAGGTCACCGCACCCGGCGAACCTCAGCGGACGTCCACGAAAGATCACAAGCAAACTACGGATCACGAGGTTGGGGATTCGAGTCCCTCCGAGCGCACGCTGGTTGAGGCACCTCAGAGCCTCACAGTCGATCACACGGCGCGGGGCTCTGAGCTTTTGAAGATCTCCAGTACTGCAATGAGTATTGCGGCCCGATACTTGTCACGAGCTTGAGCATCTGCGTAACGGAGCGTCGCCAATCAGCTGTAGAAGGTCCGGCAACCCGCCCGACTGCACGATCAGAACCTGATCCGCTCATGACAGACGGTTGCGTAGGTCAACACCAGCCATCGTTTTGGTCATACTTGTGACCATGACGACGCTCCCGCTGGGAGAGGTCAAGGCCCATCTGTCCGAACTTGTAGGTCGAGTTAATGATCACCATGAGCGGGTGATCGTCACCGTACACGGTCGCGCGTCCGCCGTGCTGCTCGCGGTGGAGGACCTGGAGCAGCTGGAGGAGACGCTCGCGATCCTCAGCGATCCGGCGACGATGCGCAGACTCGCGGACTCCGACGCCGAACTCGCCCGCGGGGATGTCGTCTCCGAGGAAGAGCTGGCCGAGACTATGCGGCGCCGACGTCGCACGGCATGAGCGAAGAAGCACACCGGGTATCGCAACCCCACACGTTACGCACCACTCCGACGGTGTGCCGTGCGCTTGCCGAACGTCTCCCCGAGGTAGTCGCCGCAGCCGCGTACGAGTTCATCACCGGCCCGCTACTTCAGGCACCCTATCGGGTGGGAAAGCGGCTGATGCCGCCGCTGGATGACCGATTCAGCGCCCGTCGCGGCACCTATCTGATCATCTACCGCATCAACGACATATCGCGAATCGTGACCGTCGTCGACATAGACCACCGCCGCGACGTCTACCACCGGTGAGCCATCCGGCCAGCGAAGAACAATGAAGCTGGTGCCAAAACCCTTGATGCCGCTGTCCCCTGACGCTTCCGCAGACCAGGGCAACGCCGATAAGCTGAGTCGGCACACTCCCGTTCCAGCACATAGCAGACCTCGGCTATGACCGGGGCCGGAACCAACAACGGCCGCCGTGACCATGCTGCGCCGGTCATCAGTTCGACACAACGGCCGTGGTCCTTGTCGTCATAGTTCGCAACCGCGACGAGCGGGCCGGTATTGAACCGGCTTATGGTTCATACCTGCGAGAACACTCGGGTTCGCCCGGCCCGCGGGTCGACATCCTGCGCAGGCGCTTGCCGAGGAGGGGGTGCGGTCGATGTCGACGCGCTGATCGCTACCGGCGACGATGAAGCGGGATCACTCCACGAGTACCTTGCCTGCCGTGGTATGATCAGCACCCTCAGTCGGCGGCCGAGGGTGCTGATGTCGAGACACGGTTGTGAGCACACGCCACGAACACCCGCTGGCGGGAGCGCGAAGCCACGGCCGTGGCCATGGCCATGGCGCTACAGCGTCTCGGTGATGCCAACCTGCGGGTCCGACGTGCGCACGTTAGACCAAGCGCCCGGCTGCTGCTGGAACGTCGCGGTCGGCGATGTAAGCGCTCGGTCGCTGCGGCCATACCCGCAGTCGCGCAGCAACTCTCAATTCCCACGCAGCGGAGGCTCCCAGCGTGCGTCGTATCTCGAAATTACTCGTCACGATCGGGATGCTTCTCCTCGTGATCGCAGGCGCCTGGCGGTTTGTCGCCCCCGGCCAGCTTGTGAAGTACCCCGATGACCTGGACAAGACCGTGTACGCGACCGGCACGCTCACGCTCTACGCCGATCCGGCAACAGCGGCGCCGCAACCTAGCCCGACGCCATTCCCGCTCGACATCAAGCGTCGAGTCCATGTCGTCGAGTCGTCGACATCGAAGGTCGTGGTTCAGGAGGACGACGTCGAAAAAATCGGACCTCTGCCGGAGCAGAACTTCCTGCAGCGCTATGTCATCGACCGCAGCTCGCTGAAAAATCTGGCGGATGAGCGCGCCTACGCCTACACGGCACAGAACAAGATCGACCGCTCTCCGAACTACTCGATCAATCTGCCGTTCGATGCCGGCGATGGGCCGTACTCGATCTGGAAGAACGAAGTGGGGGCACCTTACCCGTTCCGGCAGGACGGGCCGAGCGTGGAGCGGGCCGGGTTGACGTTACGGCCGATGCACGGACGCCTGGAGAAAGCGCCGGTACAGGGCTACTACATCGATCAACTGAGGTCGCAGGGCATTCCCAGGCAACTCACGCTTCAGCAGCTCAGCCCCCAACTCAAGGCGCAGGGCCTGGACCCGCAGCAATTCGCGACGCAGGTACTTCCTCAACTGTCCGCAGCCGACCAGGCCGAGATCGTTTCGGTCATCGGCCAGCCGATCTCGCTGAACTACCTGCTCGACGTGGACACTCGACTCCTTGTCGAACCACGGACCGGCGCGATCGTCTCGCTCGACCGCATCAACCAGACGATCTACGCGCAGCCCGACCTTGCCGGCATGGGCCGGATCCAGACCATCCTCGCGAAGCCTGAATATGCCAGCAATACGACCGTCACCGGGGCAGAGGCAACGCTCGCCCGCCTGGTCCGCACTCCACCGACGACGCGAATCTTCAACATCGACTACTCGCAGACCCCACCATCGGTCGCCGATCTCGCAAGCTATGCGACGGACCTGGGTGACCAGATCAACCTGATCAAAAAGGTCGTTCCATTGTTTTTAATCATCTTTGGAGGGGGCCTCACCGCCATCGGGGTCGCACTCAGCGTGCTCCGACGGTCAGATGGTCGGGGCCGGAACACCACGACGAGCGAAGGCGTGGGGGAAGCTGGCGCCACGGTGCCGACCAGGACCGACTGAAGGATGTCGTCCATGCTCCGTGCCGTCCCTGTCGCGGCTCGTCAGTCCGCTGGCTTGTGCCAGTAGTCCTGCCAGGTGGGCCACGCCTGCGGAATGTCGCCGCGACCGGTGGCGCTCGCCGGCCAGCTCGCGGGTTCCTGCAGGAGCGGCCGCTCGTCGAGGTGCAGACCGTAGAAGAGCCGGTGGTCACGACGCGTGAAGTACCATTCGCCGTCCCGCCGCTCGTAGTCGTCCTCGTAGGCGATGGCCTGGCGTAACCAGCTCCGTTCGTCCCCCAGTTCGGCGATGCAGTAGACCGTTCCCGCGGCGCGCTCCGGCTCAAGCAGGTTGATGACGTGCTGGCCGACCGTGAGGATGGCGACGGGCGCGGCCCTCAGATGCAGGTCGAAGGATGCCCGCAGCGCGTCCCGGCCCCGGACGCCCCTTCCTACCTTGACGTCCGGGACGAACAGCTCGACCAGCGCCTCGGTGTCGCAGGAGCCGACCGCGAGGGCGTAGCGGGCGGCAAGCTGCCCGATCTCCTGGTACGCCAGTAAGCGCTCGACGTCGGTCATGCCCGCTGGCGGCGGGATACGTCGCGGTCCGTGACGACGGGCGTCGGTCATACCCGGCCCTCCTGTGGGGTGTCTCATCCGGTGCGGTCCGGATTGTCGGACGGCGGACGGCGGACGGCAGGCGGTTCGAGCTCAGGTGATCGTCTGGCCGCCGTCAACCACGATGTGCTGACCAGTCACGAAACGGGAGGCGTCGGAGAGCAGGAACTGCACTGTTCCGAGCGCGTCCGCCGCACCTGCCGACCCCTTGATCGCCTGGCGGACGGTGAGCCAGTCCGGCGGCATCCCGTCGGCGTCCGTCATCAGTTCCGTCATCTCGGTGGCGAAGAAGCCGGGGGCGAAGGCGTTCACCCGGACGAGGTAGCGGCCCCACTGCACGGCCAGCTCGCGGGTCAGATGCGCGAGCCCGGCCTTGGCGGCGCAGTAGGCAGCCTGGGGGATACCCGTTCCGGTGGTCGTGACCGCCGCGGTGGACGTGACGTTGACAATCGAGCCACCGCCTCGCTCCCGCATCGACACCAGGCACCGTTTGGCCAGGTCGAACGGCGCGACGAGGTCGACCTCCAGCACCTCCCGAAACTCCGCGGTGCTCTGCCGGGTGGCAGGCAAGCCGCTCCCGCTGATGCCGGCGTTGTTGACCAGCCCGTCGATCCCACCGAATTCCCGGACGGCCTGGTCCACCAGCCGGGCGCGGCCGGCATCGTCGGAGATGTCGCAGGCGACCGGGACGGCTCTCCCGTCCTCGCCGATCTCCTTGGCAATCTCGGCGACGAGGTCGCGCAGCCGGTTCTCGCGGCGCGCGGCGAGCACCACCTTCGCGCCCACCGCCGTCAGGCCGTGCGCAAGCATCCGGCCGATGCCGCTGCTGGCGCCGGTCACGACCACCACGCGGTCGCGGATGTCGAACAACGAGTCGAACGCCGGAGTCGTCATCGGGTACCTCCGCTGGATGGGTAACTGCTGGGAAGGTCACGAGGCGGACCGATCCGTGGAGGCGGACTGATCCGTGGAGGCGGTCCGTCCGGTGGCAGGACGCCTGCTGAGCGCAGCTCAGCTCCCGCCCCGGTGCTCAGCCGCTGGTGGCTGTGCACAACACACGGGCCTGGTCGAGGATCGCCTGCTTGCAGGTCGCCAGATCGAGGGTGGTGTCGGTGAACCATTCCCACGTAATGCCTCGGATCATGGCCATCACCGCGATGCTCACCGATGCCGGGTCGAGGCCCGCCCGGATCGTTTCGAGCTCGATGCCCTCGCTGAGTGCGGACTCGATGCGCCCCCGGAACGCGATGTTCTGCTGGTGGATCACCGGCAGGAGTTCCCGCAGGGAGGTGGCCGCCTCGTGGGCGATGACGATGTAGGCGCGGGCCGCCGACGGGTTGGCGGTCAGGCCGTCGAACAGCCCGATGATCTCAGCCTCGATGCGCTCGGCCCCGCGGACGTTGTCATCCAGCGCCGCTGGCGGACTTTCCCTGAGCACGTGGTCGATGATCGCCGCAAGCAGCTTCGGCTTGGAGCCGAAGTAGTGCGTGGCCAGACTCCGGCTGTAGCCGGCGCGCTCACCTAGATCGGCAAGCGTCATGTTCCCGTAGCCGCCGTCGGCGAGCAGGTGGATCGCGGTCTCGAGGATGGCGATGCGGGCGGCGTCGCGACGTTGTGCCTGCGTGCGTCGCGACCGTTGGGTGGTTGACGTCACCATGCCTCCATGTTACTTGTTAGACGTACAACTAGTCATCACGGACTGGGGGCATCGTGGGCGAAACGAGTGTCGCCGTCGTCACCGGCGCGGCGAGCGGTCTCGGGCTCGGACTGGCCGCCGGCCTCGTGGCCCGAGGGATGAGCGTCGTGATCGCCGACATCAACGGGGACGCGCTCGCGCAGGCGCAGCAGCGCCTGCGGGTCGACGGCGCGGAGGTGTTCGCCGTTCGCACCGACGTCACCAAGGACGACGAGGTCGCCGCCCTCGCCAGCCGGACCCTCGACCGGTTCGGCCGCGTCGACATCGTGTGCCTGAACGCCGGGGTAAATTTGCGGGGCCGTGCCTGGGAGCTCTCGGTCGACGACTGGCGCTGGATCTACGACGTCAACGTGTTCGGTGTCGTCCACGGAATCCGCAGCTTCGTACCGATTCTGCTGGAAGAAGGCGCGGGCCATGTCCTCATCACCGCATCGAACAGCGCCGTCGCGACGCTTCCGGCATTAGCGCCCTACGTGTCCAGCAAGCACGCCGTGCTCGCGCTCGCCGAGACGGTGCAGCATGACCTCCTCGAAGTCGGCTCCGACGTACGCGTGTCGGTTGTGCTGCCGGGCGCCATCCGTTCGGCCATGGCGGACGCGGTCCGCAACCGCCCAGCCGACTACGGCAGCGCCCAGGTCTCCGCGGAGGTTCTGCACGCGAGCCGCGCCTTCCTCGAGCGTTACGGGTCGGACCCGCGGACGATGGCGGACGACATCCTGCGGCAAGCCCTCGACAAACATTGTTTTTGCGTCTTCACCGACCCGGCGGACACCGCGACGCTCCTCACCCACGCGCAAGCGCTTGGCGAAGGCCGGCTGCCGACCGTCACCGCGCCCGTCTTCCAGGAGAACCGATGAACGATGGACCTGTGACGTTAGCCGACGCTGACGCTGACGCCGACGCCGACGCCGAGGCGCGGGCCCGCGACGCCGGCGTGCCCGTCACGAACTTCGACCCGGAATGCGATCCGGCGTTCAAGGAGGACCCGCTCGGCACGATCCTGGCGGCGCAGCAACTCGGCGACGTCTTCTACAGCACCGCGGCGCGCGGCTTCTGGGTCATCACGCGCTACGACCTGTACAAGGAGATCAGCCAGGATCCGGCGCGCTACTCCAACTGCGAGACGTTCACCTTCTACCGGGACCCGCCTCCGGTGTTCCACCTGCCGGCGAACCTGGATCCACCCGAGCACACCAAGGTCCGGAAGCTGATCACGCCGCTGCTGTCGCCCGCGGCCGTGAAAAGGCTCGAGCCACGAGCCCGGGCATCGGTCGCGACGATCGCGGACGAGGTCGCCGCACGAGGCGGCTGCGACTTCATGGCCGACGTCGCGTTGCGCATCCCGGCCGAGGTCTTCCTCGAGCACATGGGACTTCCGCTCGCGGGCGCCGACGAAATCGTCGCCACCCGGCTGCTGCCGGCGAAGCTCAACGCCAGCAACGACCCCGGTGGCGTGCAGCTCGCCGCGGCGGTCGCGAAGGTGCGTGGCATGTTCGAAGAGGTGCTCGCCGATCGGCGGCGCCGGCCCGCCGACGACATCCCCACCTACCTGTTGTCCCAGCAGCTCGACGGCCGACCCCTCACCGACGAGGAAATCGTTCAGCTCTGTTACACCCTGCTCGGCACGTCCCTCGGTACGACCGCGTCCACCATGGCGTTTCTGTTCAAACTGCTCGCCGAGAACCAGGCCCTGCGCCGGCGCGTCAACGACACCCCGCAGGTGGTCGGCGGACTGGTCGAGGAGGCCCTGCGGTGCTTCCCGGCGATCCCGCTGGTCTCCCGGACCGTTCAAGGCGACGTCGATTTCCACGGGATCACGTGGAAGGACGGCGACCGACTCCTCCTGTTGTTGTCGGCGGCAAGCGCAGACCCCGACCTGTTCCCGTCTCCGGAGAAGATGGATCCGGATCGGCTGCCGAACCGTCACCTCGCCTTCGGCCTGGGACCGCACCGGTGCGCTGGTGCACACCTGGCCCGGATGGAACTGCGCGTGCTCGTCGAGGAATGGCACCGCCGCATCCCCGACTACCACCTCGGCGACCTGCGCGGCCTCACCCACGAGGTGTCGGTCGCAGTCCGCATGACGACCCTGCCCCTGGTAGTCGGCCAGGCCGCCGCGCCCTAGGCCGCCGCGCCCCAAGCCGCCTCGCGA
>NZ_CAUVXI010000223.1:8037-9196 GCF_963555845.1 Protofrankia sp. Cas8
AGCGCCGCTCCGTGATCCACGCCCCTATTGCCGGGCACTCTTACAAGGAGAAGACCATCCGTGCCCCGTTTACGCCTGTCGTTCGACCTTCGGCGCCCGAATTTCGCCACCGCCAGTCCGGCCGATCTCGCCGCAGCCATGCTCGACATCTGCGAGTGGGCTGACCGACTCGGCTTCGATCTGGTGTACTTCGGCGAGCACCACGGCGCCGAGGACGGCTACCTGCCGTCACCGCTGATCGCCTCGGCCGCCGCCGCCGGCCGCACCGCACGGATGCGGTTCCGCCCCATCCTGCTCGCTCCGCTCTACCACCCGCTCCGCCTCGCCGAAGACCTCGCGGTCGTCGACCTGCTCAGCGGCGGCCGGATGAGCCCGGTGTTCGCCGCGGGCTACCGAACGCCGGAGTTCGACATGTTCGACGTCGGTCTCCACGAACGGCGCAGCCGGGTCATCGAAGCCATCGAGGTCTGCAAACTGGCGTGGACGGGTCAGCCGTTCGAATTCCGCGGACGCACGGTGACGGTGACACCAACCCCCGCCCAGCGGCCGCATCCGCCGATCATCATGGGTGGGGGAGCCGAAGCGCCCGCACGGCGAGCCGCCCACCTCGCAGACGGCTTCGATCCCGCCGAACCCCGCGCCTGGGACTTCTACCGGGACGAATGCCTGAAGCTGGGACGCGACCCCGGCCCGTGGATTCCGCGTGGCCCGACGTTCCTCTACGTGTGCCCGGATCCCGACGCCGGCTGGGCCGACGTCGGCCCGAATCTCCTGCACGCCGCAAACAGCTACGCCCGGTGGATCGCCGAATCAGCAATGGGATCCAGCGAGTGGTATCCGCCGATCGGATCCGTAGACGAGCTACGCGCAGGCGGCGCCTACCAGATCGTCACGCCCGAACGCTGCATCGCCATCGCCCGAGAGCTCGGCCTGGATGGTCACCTGATCCTCCGTCCTCTGTTCGGCGGCACCGATCCGAAGAAGGCGTGGGCCAGTCTGCAGCTCTTCGAGACGGAGGTCCTGCCTTACCTCGACCTCGCCGAGCCAGTTGCATGATGAGACGCCCATCAGCTCGGCTACCTGACGCTGGGTCAGCAACATCGGCCTGCGATTAAATTAGATCTCAGCGAAAAACTCCTGCTTAGAGCGCCCGGCAATA
>NZ_CAUVXI010000224.1:0-8902 GCF_963555845.1 Protofrankia sp. Cas8
AGTATGGGTTTGTGTATACAGATCCGACAGCGCACGTCTGCCCGGGTCACCCAGGCGACTCCAATTCTCATGAGCGCGACTCCAGACCTCCAGAAGTTGTCGGTGATTTCGCGCTAGACCCGTGTCCCGCGCGTGCAGAATCTCCCAACAGTAGGCTTCTACATCCTGTTGTAGCATCAAGCTGGGAACAGGTTCCTGTCCCGGAACGATGCTTGTACTTCCAACCTGAAACTGTTCAACGTGTTGGTACTCGTGAAGCACACTCGTTACCAACCATGAAAGCCCTCCCCTAAAAGCGTCCGGCCCTACTCCAACCGGAGTACGGTAGGCGCTGCGAAAGTTGCCTTCCCGACGCGATCCTCGAGGTATAGACTCCCCTTCGCCAGAAACCGCTAAACGCGCATACATCCGACCACCCGCTAGTAAACGACGATCTATCCAGCCTGACAATACCAACGCCTCCACCACAAGATCCAAGCAGGGTTGACGTCGATCCTGGCGGAGGAGTATTCGTAGTCGAGCCTCGACATCCGGTGGAAGAATAGGCACTTCTCGCTCTGGAAGGGCGTTCAACAACTGCTCGTTGGTTACCATGCCAGCCGTCTGCCGCTGTACTGGGAAGAGCCGAAGGCCCGCCTCGTTACCGGCAAGGCGTTGCAGTCGGGATGCGACGGCGGCATTGCCGGCCATCTCCTGTAGAGCGAGCACTGATGTCGTGAAGCCCGCCCAGGACCGCTCCCGGACCCGCCTTGGGCTGCCTGCCTCAGCCGCGGTCAGGTTCTCAGCGGGCTGCTGCCGGTCCGTTCGGTAACGCATGCTCAGCCTCCACGATCAGGGCTGTACGGCTCTTGTCCGACGGCTCCGTCAATTCGGCGAGAGCAGTCTGTTCCTCGTCATCGAGCACGACGCTCTTCCGCACGGCGATGCTGCATATTATGACGCACAGATCTGCCACATGATAGGTCCCGTCGGACCACGCTCCTACCTACCTACTTACGCGCGTGCAAGACGTCCGCATAGGGGCCGAACTCGTCGGGGAGACAGAGGCGACCGAGTTTGCGGTACTCCAGGCTGATCGCCGTCACCAGGTCACGCATGTCGACCACCCGGCCGTTCGCCGCCCCGAGGTAGGCGGCGGTGACGACCGCGTTGCGGATGTCCCCGCCGGCCAGTGTGAACGCCCGCCCGCAGAAGTCCAGGTCGACGTCGTCGGCCAGCGGGACGCAGCGCAGCATCCGCCGCCACAGTTCACGGCGTTCGGTCTCCTCCGGCCGGGTGAACTCGACGACCACGGACAGCCGTCGCCGGAACGCCTCGTCCAGATTGGCCGCCAGATTCGTGGCCAGGATGGCCGTTCCGTCGAAGGATTCCATCCGCTGCAGCAGGTAGGCGACCTCGACGTTGGCATAGCGGTCCCGGGCGTCGGACACCTCCGAGCGCTTGCCGAACAGGGCGTCGGCCTCGTCGAAGAACAGCACGGCGTTGAGCCCCTCGGCGCCGACGAAGATCCTTTCCAGGTTCTTCTCGGTCTCCCCGATGTACTTGTCGACGACCACCGACAGGTCGATGACGTACAGGTCGACGCCCAGCGAGCCGGCGACGACCTCGGCCGCCATGGTCTTGCCGGTGCCGGACTCCCCGGCGAACAGCGAGGTCACGCCTTCCCCACGGCCGCCGCCACGGCGCAGACCCCAGTCGTCGAGCACGGTGCCACGATGGGCGGAGCGGCCCGCGAGGTGACGCAGCGCGATGCCCGTCCGCGCGGGCAGCACGAGGTCGTCCCAGGTCACCGATGGCTGTACCCGGCGCGCGAGCCGTTCCAGGCCGGTGGCGTTCTGCGCCCGGGCCGCGGCCGCGAGATGCTCGGTTCTGATGTCAATGCCGATTTCGCGGCTGATCTCGCGGCTGATCTCGCGGCTGATCTCGCGGCCGGTGCCTGCGGCGGCCAGGGCACGGGCCGCGGCAACCGTTCGGCGTACCTGCCGGGGGGTGAGGCGGAACGCGGCCAGCTCGCCGGCCTGGGTTGACCCGCCCAGCTCGGCCGACCACAGCGCCGCCTGTTCGGCGGCTGGCAGCGGTTCAACGTCGCAGCTCAGAGGTGCGGGGCCGGGCGTTTCCGGCTCCCACCCGCCGCGTCCGAACAGCACGATCTGCGGCGAGAACTTTGACGTGCCTTGAACGGACGTGACCAGGCCGGCCACCGCGGCGGCGGCGGACTGGGCGTCGAGGGGCCCTGCGACCAGCACGGCGCCGCGCAACCTGGCCTCCCGGACCGCCTCGGCCAGGACCGCCGGGTCCGGTCCGTCGGTGGTGGTCGAGGCGGCGCCGAGCTGGGCCGCGAGCACCGCCAGCCCCGCCCGGCGGCAGGCCGACGCGGCGACCGTGAGCGCGTCGCCTCCCGGGAGCTGGCGCAGGTAGGTCAGGGACACCCCGGCGGTGAGCGCGCGGGCCAGTCTGTCGACGATGGCGCCGCCCACATCGGGCGGGTCGACGAGTACGGCGCCAAGCCCGGGTTCGGGCCCGTCGTCACCCAGCAGGAACGCCGCCACCCGGTCTGGCACCCGCAGCGACCGGGTCAGAAACGGACGGTCTGCGTCCTCGACGACGAGCAGCCCGGCGGCCACCAGCGCCCCGTTGCGCCCGCAGCGCGCCCGCGCGGCGGCGTCCAGCGGCGAACGCCCACCCAGTTCCAGGGCCAGACCCGGGCTGGCCCGCCGCCGGCTCACGTCGTCGTGCAGGTAGCCGTAGAGCTTCTCGAACCGGGACTCGAGATCCGGAGCGAGGGCGACCAGCAGGATGTCGACGTCCAGGCCGGTCAGCCCACATCGGCGGGCAAGCGTCGGCAACCGCAGTTCCTCACCGGCAGCCTCGGCCGCGGCATCCCCCGCGGCCTCGGGCGCGGCCGCACCGCGCTCCAACCGGTCGGCACGCGCGCCGTCGGCGTCCGCCGGCGACATCCCCTCGTTGGACGACGCTCGTAGCCGTCCCGGATAGCCGGGCTCGAGCAGGCGGTCGGCCTGCTCGTCGCTCAGGTAAAGACCGCGGAACGCATCGTCCGGTTCGGGGTCCACCGCGCGCCGAGCCGCTACCGCGGCGCGCACCCGTTCCTCGACCACGGCCAGCCGTCCGATCAGATCAGCCAGGGACGGGGATCGGGATGGGGACAGCACCGCCTACAGCTCCGCGATCCGAGCGGCCCTGCCGTTACCCGTGCCAGGCGAACGGACGCCCGCAGCTGGAAGCCCAGCTGGATCGGCCGCGTCGGGGGCCCGTTGCGCACGCGGATCCACCGGGGAACGGCGGACATCCAGGTACGGCTTCTCCAACACCGGCGGGCCGATTGGGACCACTGGCGCCGGGTCGAACGGTGCCACCACCACGAGATCGAGGGATGGTTTCAGCTCGCCGCCGAGGGCGTTCCAGACATCGGCGATGCCCCGGTCTGCGCCGGGCGGCAGGGCAAGCTGCAACAGTACGGGCAGCGGCTGGGCGGACAGCTGGCCACGCAGATGCCCGGTGGGTACCCGGTCGTGGCGCAGCAGCGCGCCCAGCAGTTGGGACAGCAGCCGGTGTTCGTCCTCGGGGCGCCGGGTCCACGCGGTGAGCAGGTAGGACAGCCGGAACCGCCGTGGCGGCGGCCGGCGGGCGACAACACGCCCCTCGGTGTTGCGGACCGGCTCCGCCGCGATCTCCCGGCGCCCGACGTCCTCACGGATGTCGTAGAGGAAGACGTCCACGCACGGGCCGTTGAGGCGGCTCGCCCAGTCCCGGGTCGGCGCGTCGAAGACCACCTCGGCCTCGCCTGCGGGCAGGGCCTCCGCGGTCAGCAAGGCGGCCAGCGTCGCGTCAACGTCATGGATCATCTCCGTCACCGTCTCTCACCGCGGACGTCAGGACAAGGAGCCAACCGCGCCCTCCGGCTGCCTCATCGGGCACGCGTGCCGGCACGGATTGCCGGTACATCAGGCTGTTCCACAATCGTCACCACGCGCGTACCGTCGATGCCGTGGCGATCTACAATCCGACGCAGATCTACGGCTTCGCCCGGGGCGCGGGGTTCTCCCCCGACCAGGCGACAACGATGACCGCCGTCGCGTTGGCGGAGTCCGGCGGCAACAGCAGTTCCCACAACTCCCACGGTGAGGACTCCCGCGGGCTGTGGCAGATCAACCTCAACGCCCATCCACAGTGGCGGGACCGCGACCTGTACGACCCGAAGATCAACGCCCAGCTCGCCTATGAGGTGTCGCGGCAGGGCCGGGACGTCTCACCCTGGACGTCGACCCACCACGGCGCGAACGCCAGATACCTCGACTTCAAGACGCACGCCCAGCACGCGTCGGTCGAAGCCGGCGACGGTTCCGGCCTGGGCTCGTGGACGGGGACCCCGGGCTACGGCCACCCGCTCGCCGCCGGCGACGGTCCCGGTGTCACGCACGGACCCGGTGGCACGCACGGACCCGCGGATGCCGGCGGCCACGCGCATGTGAACGGTGAGACCGCAGCGGGCTCCGACACGACCCGCCGGTTCCTGGACGCGGCGCTTCGGCAGTCCGGCGACCACTACGTCTTCGGCGCCGAGGCGAACCTCGACGACCCCGACCCGACCACGTTCGACTGCTCCGAGCTGACGCAGTGGGCTGCTCACCAGGCCGGCCACGACATCCCCGACGGCGCGTGGGCGCAGTATTCAAGCCTGCGCGGCGAAGGCATGGAGATCTCCGTCGAGCAGGCGCTGCATACCCCCGGCGCACTGCTGTTCCAGTTCTCCGACGACGCGGGCCGCGGCAGCGGGGAACCGGCCAAAGCACATGTCGCGATCAGTCTGGGGGACGGTCGCACCATTGAGGCGCGCAACCCCCGCGACGGCGTGGGGGTGTTCAACGACGCCGGACGCTGGATGACCCGCGCGGCGCTGATACCCGGCATCTCCGCAGTGCCGGGCAGCGACACACCGTCCAGACCCGACGCGGCTGGCTCAGTGGCGGCGGCCGACGGGACCGACACCGATGCCGACGGCCTCACCGATGCACTCGAACGGCACCTCGGGACGGACCCCACCCGGACCGACTCCGACGATGACGGTCTGTCAGATGCCTATGAAATACTGCACCTGCACACCAACCCGTTGTCCGCGGACACCGACTCCGACGGCGTACCGGATTCCATCGAGCTGGCGCTGGGAACGAACCCGAGCGATCCGGACACGGCCCACACCGGCCGGCTCGACGGCGCGATCGGCGCCGCTTCCACCGCCACAACCCGCACTGACACCGACAGCGACACCGACAGCGACGGCCTCACCGACGCTCTGGAACGCATCCTCGGCAGCTCACCCGATAACGCAGACACCGACGGTGACGGGGTGACCGACGGGGCGGAGTACCACGCGCACCTCAACCTCCTCGACCCGTCCGATGTGCACGGTCTGCTCGCTGGACCGGGCACGTCGAGCATTGGCGCGCTGTCGAGCGGTCACGTGGGTGCCCATCCCGACGACAGCCAGCTGGGCGGTCACCCGAGTACGGGCACCGGAGCGGACCTCGCCGACGATGGCGGCTCGCACCTGCCGGCCCTGTAAGAGCGTCCGGTCAGAGCAGACCCTGTCGTAGCGCGTAGGCGACCGCGTGGGACCGGTTACGCAGGCCGTACCGGCGGGTGACGTCCTGGAGGACGTTCTTGACGGTGCGTTCGGAGTAGCAGAGCTGCCGACCGATCTCGCGGGTGTCGCACCCCTCGCTGACCAACCGGAGCACGTCCCGCTCCCGTTCGGAGATGCCCGACAGGGTGAGACCACGTGGCGTGAGCACCTGGCACTGGACGTGGCGCACCTGGCTGAGCAGCCCGCCGAGGAGGTCGGGCGGCAGGAAACCCTCGCCGCTGGCCGCCCCGCGAATCGCGGCCAGCACCTGATCCGGGGTGGCGCCGGCGCGCCGGATCAGCGCCGTGATACCCGCTTCCACCACGGCCGTCACATCGGTGAAATCCAGATCGGTCACGATGAGGACCACCGGCGTTCCGGCCTGATACAGACCGCGGATGAGGTCGAACGTCCGCTTGTCAACGGTGTCGACGCTGACCAGCGCGACATCGACCAGCGCGACATCGACCGTCGTGTCCCCGCCGCAGGACGCCGGCAGGCCGGCGGCGGGGCCCGGGCCCGGGCCCGCGTCAATGAGATCGACATCCGGACAGCCCGCAAGCTGCGCAGCAAGACCAGCCCGGGTGATCGGGTCACTGGCATGGAGCAGGACGTGTATCGGTCGGCTCATGGCTATCCCCCTGATGCTTCGCGTGACCGGCAGGACCAGGTATCTCACATCGCTCTCAAGAAAAACTCATTGCGCGAAGGCGCACTCACGTTGTACTCAATCGGCACTCAATCGGCACTCAAGGCTGACTCAAGATGCAGGTCAGGCGTGGCTCGCACGTACCGGACGGAGATCTATGAGATGACAGTGAGGTGCCTGTGAGCGCCGTCGCAGCCGACCCCCCGGAGGCGTCGCTGCTGGACACGTCCCTGCTGGACGCGGTTATTCGCGAGGCCGGCCGACACCGGCGCGCCGACCTACAGGCACGGCTGGCCCGGGAACGCACCCGGCTGACCGCGACGTCATGCCAGGTGGTGGTGGTCGGTGAGTTCAAGAAGGGAAAGAGCTCGCTGGTCAATGCGCTGCTGAACCTGCAGGTCTGCGCAGTCGACCCGATCGGGGCGACCATGATGCCCACAATGATCCAGCACGCGCCCGCCCGCACGGAAACCGTGATCGACCAGTCGGCCGGTTGCGGCGTGGAGATCGGCGTCCCGAATGAACTTCTGGCGTCCGGACTGATAATCGTCGACACGCCCGGGGTGAACGGCGGCCTCACCGACGCTCGCGCTGCCGCGACCCTGCGAGCCGTCTCCGATGCCGACGCGGTCGTGTTCGTCTCGGACGCCAGTCAGGAGTACACCGAGCCGGAACTGGCTTTCCTGCGCGGGGCGGCACAGCACTGTCCGGTCGTCGTCTGCGCCCTGACCAAGATTGACTTCTACCCCGAATGGCGACGCATTCTCGACCTCGACCGCGGGCATCTGCACCGGGTCGGGATCGCGGCACCGGTATTTCCGCTGTCCGCGCCGCTGCGCGACCACGGCCTGCGCGCCGATGTGCCCGAGGTCGACGCAGAATCGGGCTATCCGGCGTTCGCCGGCCACATCCGCTCCGAGCTCGTCGAGCAGTGTCGGGCGCGGGCGCTGCGTGACGCGGATGAGGCAGCGCGCGACGCCCTCGCCCAGATCATGGCTGAGTTGGTGGTGGAACGGGCCGCGCGTGCCGATCCGGCCGTCAGAAATACCCTGCGGCTCCGGCTGGAGGCGGCGCAGGCACGCGCCCACACGATGACCACAGCGGCGGCGAGGTGGCAGCGGATTCTCCGGGACGGCAACACCCAGCTGGAACGACGGGTGGACGACGACCTCAATCAGCGGCTGCAGGCCGTCACCGGCGAGTTCAGGAAACGCGTGGCGACCAGTGCTGACCTGGTGCAGGGCTGGGACGAACTGCGCGCCTGGCTGTGCGAACAGGCCAACCGCGAGCTCATGGCGCACCGCACGATGCTGAGAGCAGAAGCTGCCGCGCTGGCCGAGCAGGTTGTCAGCGTCTTTCACACCGACGAGGCAGCCACCAGCGCCCTACCCGAGATCCCCGCGATGACGTCCCTGGCCTCGCTGGCCTCGCCGACGTCGGGACGGCCGGCGGCTGAGGGCGCAGACCCTCAATTCCGCACCGACGGGCGCGGGGCGCGCTGGACTCAGGCCCTGCGCAGCGGCGCGATCGGCATGATGCCCATCCACCTGCTCGCAGCATTCGGGACTCTCGCGGGGCTCTCGCTCGCCCCGATCGTGGCACCGGTCGGCGGGGCGGTCATGTTCGTGGTCGCGAAACGTACGCTGCGTACGTCCCGGGAGAATCAGCTTTCAACCCATCGGGCGCAGGCGAAAGGCGCGGGGGAAGACTACCTCCAGAAAGCCTGGCAGCTGGCACACACGGACTCCCGGCGCGCCCAGCAGGACATCTATTTTCAGCTGGGGAACGTCTTCACCGAACGCGCGGCCGAGCTCAGGACATCGGCCGGACGCAACCTCGAATCGGCCGCCCTTGAGATCAAGGCGACCGACGTCCGAAGCCAGCGGCGACTCGCCGAGCTCAACGCGGAGATCAACCGCCTGGAGCTCCTGGCAGGGCAGCGCCGGTGACCCTGCGCTCGGATGTCCAGGCGCTGTTGACCGATGCCGCCGAGGCGTACCGGGGCAGCCCGGCCGAACCCGTCCTGCGCCGAGAGCTGCGGTCCCTGGACGGTCCGTTACGGGTCGCCATCGCCGGCCGGGTCAAGGCGGGGAAGTCCACCCTGCTCAACGCTCTGGTCGGCGAACAGATCGCGGCTACCGACGCCGGCGAGTGCACCCGGGTGGTGACCTGGTACCACCATGGTCCCCGGCACGCGGCCCGGGCGGACCTGTGGCCTGAACGCCGGCCGGGCATCAGCGGTGCCGCCACCACGGTGGAGGTCGGGCTGCACCGAGGGCCGGGCGGCGCCCGGATCGACCTGGGGCCGTACGCCGCCGAGGACGTCGAACGACTGCGGGTGGCGCTGCCGAGCGCGCAACTGCGCCACCTCACGCTCATCGACACCCCGGGTATCGCATCACTGTCAACCGAGGTGTCACGCCGAAGTCACGCATTTCTCGTACCGGCCGGCGAGGCAACCGAGGACGCCGGGTACCACGGTGGGGCGGACGCCGTGATCTACCTGATGCGGCATCTGCACGCCGCGGACGTGAGCTTCCTGGAGTCCTTCCGCCAGACCGGGCTGCGCGACACCGCCCCGGCGCACGCGATCGGTGTGCTGTCCCGGGCGG
>NZ_CAUVXI010000225.1:0-8871 GCF_963555845.1 Protofrankia sp. Cas8
AGGTATCGACGACCCCACCGTCCCCGGCGCGGTACCGCGCCCGGACACGACGGACGCGCTGCCCAGGATCGCCTGACATGACAGTAATCGTCCCAAAACGATCAGGCGACAGCCGATCGACACGCCGACGGACTTCTCACCGAGATGTCGGAGACGACAAGTAGACGACAACCCATCCGAGAAGACGACATCCCTTTTGAGAACCTACAACGAAGCTCGGTCAGCTGGCCATGTCGACGAAACGGGAGTAGTGGCCCTGGAAGGCGACGGTGACGGTGCCGGTCGGGCCGTTACGGTGCTTGGCGACGATCAGGTCGGCCTCGCCGGCGCGAGCTGACTCCTTCTCCACCGCATCCTCCCGGTACAGCAGGATCACCGCGTCCGCATCCTGCTCGAGCGATCCTGATTCGCGAAGGTCGGAGATCTGTGGGCGCTTGTCCGCACGCTGTTCCGAGGCACGGTTCAGCTGGGAGATCGCCACCACCGGGACATCCAGCTCCTTGGCCAGCAGTTTCAGTGAACGCGATATCTCGCTGACCTCCTGCTGGCGGCTTTCCGTCCGCTTTGGCGACGACATGAGCTGCAGATAGTCGAGAACAATCATCCGGAGGTCGTTGCGCTGTTTGAGCCGCCGGGCCTTCGCCCGAATCTCCATCATGGTCAGGTGCGGGCTGTCGTCGATGAACAGGGGAGCGTCCGCGACCTCGCCCATCCGGCGGGCAAGACGGGCCCAGTCGTCGTCGGTGAGCCGCCCGGTGCGGATGCTCTGCAGGGACACCCGGGCCTCCGCCGACAACAGCCGCATGGTGATCTCCATTCGGCTCATCTCCAGCGAGAAGATCACCGATGTCATCCCGTTACGGATGGACGCAGCCCGAGCAAGATCCAAACCAAGAGTCGAGTTGTGGGTCGGAATACACGTCCGGCCGGCCAGATAAAGATGATCTGCGTTATCGACCTCGACACAGCGAACTGGCACCGACCCAATAGGCCGTACCGCAGCGATGAATCGAGTGGATACAGTCGGATGGCCCGTCCACCGCAGTTTCTCCACCTTACGCGACAAACAAAAAACCTGCCGCTGTGGGGCAAAACTGATTGTGTAGCAGACCGAGCTTTCCGGAGTTCGCCCCTTGACATTCTTCGTGCTGACTGTGGCGCGACAGCCGAGGCTTTCTATCACTTCACGCGTATCGAAGGCAAGTCGTCTGCTGGTTACCGAGAACTGGGCTGTCGACCCATTTTTGTGAACCGTGCCGTCGGTGTCGAGCAGACCCGCAAGCAGATCACGACGCTGGCGTTCACTTGATCGCAGGTAGCTCATTGGTATGTGCTTGTTTCCGAGGACACCGAGCGCCCGGAGACGACCCTGGACTGTTCCGGCAGTCTGATGGCATGAAAGACACCGCGGACCGTAGCTGGTGACCGCGCTACCGCGGTCGACACAGCAGTGGGGCGCAAGCGGGGAGGCAAGGAATCGGAGCTTCCCACCGCATGACCGCCCGCAGGTACGCACATGGGGCATACGGTTACTGAACTGCACGCCACACACAAGACAACTACGATCTTCTTCATATTCGCATGGAAGCCGAAGCCGGTAACGGTACTTCACCGAAACCGACGGCTTGACGACATAACCGCGACACTCGATCTCCGCGATTATCTCCGGATCCGTGCTGGTGATACTCGCCGTGGCGCTGGTTCCGTCGCCAAGCCACACCCCGAGCACATATGGATCGATTGGAAGGTCCGTCTCCGGAAGATCAAAGGGCATGGCGTTTCGAACGGCATGGTTAAGGCGGGCATCTGCTGTCGGGCATCGAAGCGTCGCCGCGATCTCTTCCGTCGTCACCACCGCCGGCCCGACCGGTACGCGGGCGTAGGCGCTCCCCTGCTGCGCATAGTGTCGAGCCCGCCGTGTTTCGGTCAGCCACTGATGCGCGGCATCCGCGACGATGACCGTGCCATCCGAGAATTCGACCTCATAGCAGGGGCGGCCATGCATCACCTCTGTGGCCGCGACCACATGAGTCGGCTTACCGTCGGCTCCCAGCAGCTGGTCGCCGACGGCGACGTCGCCCATGGTCGTCCAGCCGGTCGGGGTCGCGAGCGGGGTGTCGAGCGCCAGTGCCTTGCCGACGGCGGGCCTGGCCGCAATGATCCACAACTGGCCACCGTGCAGCCCGTTGGTCAGCTCGTCCAGATCATTGAAGCCGGTGGGGACCCCGGTCAGTGACCCGTTGTGCCCCTGGATGGCTTCGATCTCCTCCAGGGCGGGGTTGAGCAACTCGCCGAGCGGGGTGTAGTCCTCACTTGAGCGACGTTCGGTGACCTCGTAGACGGCCGCCTGGGCGCGGTCGACGACCTCGTCCACGTCCTGCGCGGGGCCGAAGGCGAGCTGGACGATGCGGGTACCGGCCTCGGCCAGGCGGCGCAGGACGGCCTTCTCCGCCACGATGCGGGCGTAGTAGCCGGCATTCGCCGCCGTCGGCACGCTTGAGATGAGGGTGTGCAGGTACGCCGGCCCACCCACCCGTTCGAGCAGCTCCCGTCTGGCGAGCTCGGCGGCGACACTGATGACGTCAGCCGGTTCCCCACGGCCGTACAGGTCGCCGATGACGCCGTAGACGGTGCCGTGCGCGGGACGGTAGAAATCGCCCGCGGCGAGTACCTCCACCACGTCGGCAATCGCGTCCTTGGACAGCAGCATGCCGCCCAGCGCGCTCTGTTCAGCTGCAAGATCATGTGGTGGAGTGCGGTCGAACTCGACCGACCCGCCCGAACCACCCCGGGCGCGGTCAATGTCGGTCAGTGTCATGACCACCCCCCGTAGTGCCGCTCGTCGTGACCGCTCGTCGTGACCGCAGCTTGGACACACATCTCACTATCGAACATATGTTCGACCATCGGAGTGGCTTTGTCAATGTCCGACCGAGCGCCTCCGCACGGCCACCGCTCCCTCGATCATGGCTCCCCGATCATCGCTCCCCCGATCAGCGGCGCCCTACCGGCGGCGCCGACTGTACGGGGGAGCGACCCGAAGCCCCAAAGAGTTATCCACAGAACCTGTGGACAACGGCTGTGGATAAGACCGAACTCCCTGGGGAAAGCATCAGGACAAGTCCCCCGAAGCTGTGGATAGCCGATCGGAAAATAGATCGTCCAGGCCAATGTCGCGGTCTGGCAGGCGTCGGCGTCATCCACCGCCTGTGGACGAAAGAAATCCGTAGATCCAATCACCGCTGCCCCCGTACGGCCGGCGACTCACGTTGTGCATGGATCCGACTACGGACAGAAATACGAAGAGTGACCGCGATGTGGCATCAACCGGCCGGCATCGGCCGGCAGGCAACACCGCGGTCACTCATACCGCCCTACAGTCCTGTACCGCCATACAGTCCCGTACCGCCGTGCAGTCCGGACCTTCTCAGGTGGAACCACTCCGGCGGACGTCCTCAGGCAGCCATTCTCACGCAGACGTTCTCAGGCGGACGTTCTCAGGCGGACACGACGTCCAGACTGACGGTCGCGACGACGTCCGTGTGCAGGTGCACCGAGACCGTGTGGGCACCCAGTGACTTGATCGGCTTCGGCAGTTCCACCCGCCTGCGGTCCAGATCGGGACCGCCGGCCGCCGCCACCGCCGCCACCACGTCCGCCGCTGTCACGGAGCCGAACAGTCGGCCTTCCTTACCCGCCCGGCTCACCAGCTGGACGGACAGGTTGGAAAGCTGGCCGGCGATCTCCTTGGCATGCCCGAGGTCCCGGACCGCCCGAGCCGACCGGGCCCGGCGGATCTGGGCGATCTGCTTCTCGGCACCCCGGGTCGCCACGATCGCGTACCGACGGGGGATGAGGTAGTTGCGGCCGTACCCACCGGCGACCTCGACCGTGTCACCGGGGCTGCCGAGGCCGGGTACCTCCTGAGTGAGGATCAGCTTCATCGCCAGCCTCCTCAGCGAGCCGTCGAAGTGTAAGGCAGCAGCGCCATCTCGCGACTGTTCTTCACCGCGATCGCCACATCACGCTGATGCTGACTGCAGTTTCCGGTAACCCGCCGGGCGCGGATCTTACCGCGATCGGAGATGAACTTCCGCAGCAGCGAGGTGTCCTTGTAGTCGATGTAGTCGCTCTTGTCCTTGCAGAACGCGCAAACCTTCTTCTTCGGTTTGCGCACGGCCGCCTTGGCCATCGTGCACTCCTATATGTCTGTGGGTTCGACCGCAGGCCCGTTCCATTCGCGCATCCGCAGGCCACACGGGCCACTCGTGGTCCGCTAGCGGACCACTAGAACGGGGGTTCCTCGGAGTAAGCGCCGGCCGGTGCGGACCACGGATCCTCGACCGCACCGCCGCCGTATCCCGATCCGCCGCCGGCGGGCGCCGGGGCACCGTAGCCGCCAGCCCCGCCGCCAGCCCCGCCGGCAGGACCGCCGGGCGCAGGCTGCCCGCCGTACCCACCGGGCGCAGCCCCGGCACTCGGTCCGCCATAACCGCCACCGCCGGCACCACGAGCCGCCTTGACGACCTTCGCCGTGGCGTACTTCAGTGAAGGGCCGATCTCCTCGACGTCCAGCTCGACCGAGATGCGCTCGTTACCCTCACGGTCGGTCCACTTCCGCTGCTTGAGCCGACCCTGGACGATGACCCGGGCGCCCTTCTGCAGCGATTCGGCAACGTGCTCCGCAGCCTGTCGCCAAATGGAACAACGCAGGAACAGCGCGTCCCCGTCCTTCCACTCGTTGGTGGTCCGGTCGAGGGTCCGCGGCGTCGAGGCCACGGTGAAGCTGGCCACCGCGGCACCGTTGGGGGTGAACCGAAGCTCGGGGTCGTTCGTCAGGTTTCCGACCACCGTGATGACTGTTTCGCCGGCCATGAAGCCGCTCCCTTCAGGCCGCGATCTTGCGTCGGGGCTTCTTCTTCTCGGGAAGCCGGATCACCTTGGTGCGGATCACCGATTCATTGAGGACGAGCTGGCGGTCGAGTTCGGCGACCACATCCGGCTCGGAGTGCAGGTCGATGACGGCGTAGATGCCCTCGACGCTCTTACGGATCTCGTAGGCGAGCCGGCGGCGGCCCCAGACTTCGACCTTCTCGACAACGCCGCCGCTGGCGCGGACACCGGTCAGATACTGGTCGAGGGAGGGCGCGACCGTACGCTCTTCAAGATCCGGTTCGAGGATGACCATCAGTTCGTAATGCCGTGGCAAGGGTGAACCCACCTCCTGTGGACTCGGGCGGCCACGGAGGGTTCCGTGGCAGGAGGGACAGTGCCGCGTGTCAGAACGCCCGCACGTGCAACGCGCACGGGCCAACGAACGGCAACCTGGCAAACACTACTCGATCCACGTCGACCAGCTCGCACCCGCACCAGTGGCCGACACCGGTGGCCGACACCGGTCGCTCCTAGTCGACCCACTGACCCTGGGTGAAGGCGACGACAAAAGCGGCCATGACGGGCGCACACAGCCAGATGTAGGCCGGCCGCACCCAGGGACACCGGGTCGCGACCCGAGCGAGCAGCAGGTACATCGGGAAGGCCACCAGAATTGTCCGGATCCCCGAGGCGTAGTAGTTCGAGCTGCTCATCAGCAACGTCGCAACGCCGACGAAGGCAGCCTCACCGAGGCGCGCCGACCACACCAGCGCCACGGTCAGGACTACGCCGACGACCACGGCGGCCATCTCACCACGCCAGAACCAGGTCCACGCCGAGGACTGCGACGCGTCGAAGGCCCCATGCCAGGTCGCCCGCCATCCCACCCAGGGCCAGTCGATGTCCCGGTGCCAGCCGACCCGCATCGCCCAGGCGTAGGAGTCCCACCGTCCGGTGCGCACCCGTAGGTAGGTGACGAAGGCGAGGACGGGCAACGGAGGCAGCGCGAGCGCGAGTCCCGACGTCGCGAACACCGGTAGCCCCGCGCGTCGCCGGCTGACGACATACTGCACCGCCAGCCCGACGCAGAAGGGGATTCCGGTGACCCTCGTCGAGGCTGCACCGGCGCCGAGCAGGCCGGCGAGCCACCAGTGCTGGCGGCGGGCGGCGAGCCAGGACGTGGTGGCAAAACCGAGGAAGATCGCCTCCGAGTACCCGGCGCAGAGGAATACCGCATAGGGGAACAGCAGCAGCGCGAGGACCGCGAAGTCCGCGGCACGGCGGTCCTGGTCACCCGGACCAGCCCAGAGCCGGATACCGCCGACGGCCCGTCCGGTCCCACCGCGGGCTTGTCCGGTCCCGGCGGACATCGGTCCGGTCCCGGCGGACACCGGTCCGGTCCCACCGGACGACTGTTCGATTGACGCCGAAACCACCGGTCCGGTCGAGGTGGACGCTCCTGCGGCCGAAGTGTCATCGATCTGCATCTGCCAGATGGCCGCCACCGCCACGGCCCCCGCGACGAACGAGACCGCCATCCCCGCGACCGTCCAGTCACCGATGAACAGGTGGGCGAAGCGCATCGCGATCGGGTAGCCCGGAAAGTCCACCTCGGTGTGGTCGGTGTACATCGGGGACTCGTACCCGAACCGCGCGACCTTGGTGAACAGTCCGACATCCCAGCGGTTCCACAGCGCCGACACGCCCGGCAGATCAGCACCCGGTTGACCGGACAGTGCCCGGGATGTGGCCAAGGACAGCACGATGACCGTGACCCGACTGACGAACCAGATCGGCAGGGTCGCCCGGACTGCTTGCGGAATCCAGTTCAGCCACGTCCGGACTATGCCGGGCGCACCGGACCCGGGCAGCGCGGCCAGGCCGGAATCCGGTTGGGCGCGACCGGTCCGGTCAGGGCTGGGATCTTCCGATGGCACGGTCATGGACCAGCCCCGACGGCCGCCGCCCATCCGCCCGGCCCGGCCTGCGTTGCGTCCCGGTCCGTCGCGGTCGCGGTGTCCGCCGTGGCGCGCATGGCCCGACGACTGCGCCGGTCCGCCGCCCCGTCGAGCACGCCACCCGCCGGGTCGTCCGCTCCGGTGACGCGGACGACGTCCAGTTCGGGCCGCAGGATCTCGCGTACGACCAGCGAGGCGAACACACACAAGGTGAGGTCGCGGATGACGACGGCGCTCACGAACCAGCCACGGTCGATCCCGGACGCCCCGTTGGTGTCGTTGTAGACGAAGTGCAGGAACCGGGTGAGCAGCACATATGCCTCGCTCGCCTGCCAGGCCAGGAACGCCGGCCACCGTGGCCGGGCCAGCGCGGCGAGCGGTACCAGCCACAGCGTGTACTGCGGCGAGAAGACCTTGTTCGTCAGCAGGAACACCGCGATCGTGAGGAACAACAGCTGGGGCAGGCGCGGACGCCGGGGCGCGAACCATCCCAGCGCGGCTATGCCGAGAAGAAGCATCCCCAGTACGACTATCGAAATGAGGTTGAGTTTGCCGGTGGGGATGCCGTGCTCCCGGACATCGGTCAGCACCGCCGGGACACAGGCCGCGACCAGTAGCCACCCGGTACACGCCACCAGCACGATCGGCCATCGCCAGACCGGCCATCGCGACGTCGCCGCGATGGCGATGACGGCCAGCGCGATCCCGACCACCGCCATCGTGAGCAGGTGGACGGCGCCGAACATGTGGGTCGAAAAGGAGCTGGCCAGCCAGGTCGTGGCGAAGGCCAGGGAGTCCCAGTCCGGACCGCGCTCGGAGTTGAGGTCGACGAAGCGCAGCATCGCGTTCGTCCCGTCGCCCCAGTGGCCCCCGAGCTTGCCGAACCAGTCACCACCGGCCCACAGCGTCGTCCAGATGCTGTCGCCGACCCGTTCATCGCCCTTGAAGTACCCGGCAACCAGCCAGAGGGGCACCCAGACCGCCAGTGCGGTCACCACGGTCGCGACGAACGTGCGGACGAAGGGCCGAATTCTGCCCGCACGCAGAGTGAGCACTGCCAGCGGCAGCAGGAACAGCACCGGGTAGAACTTCGTCGCCGCTCCGAGCCCGATCAGGATGCCGGCGAGCGTGGGTGCTCGGCGTGACCAGGCAAGCAGGCCGGCGGCGGCGAACGCCACCGCCAGGATGTCCCAGTTGGTCATGAGATGGAGCACCAGAACGGGCGCGAGCGCGACCAGTGCGGCGTCGAAGGCTCTGGCCCTGCCCGCGGTCAGGGCCGTGGCGAACACCGCGACGCAGGCCGCCACCAGGAACAACAGAGCTGTGACGTCATAGAAGGTGGCTGTTCGATGATCGATCGTGTAGCTGGCCACAACCTGGCGGCCACCGTCGTCGCGGTACACCGGCTGCGACGGCGAGGCGAATCCGGCGACGGATGACGCGAACTGCATGGCCGCGCCGATCAGCGGCGGGTACTCGGTGGGGTAGTCGAGGAAGGGCCGCTTGCCGTTGGCCAGGCCCTCCTGGCCGTACAGGGCGACCACGTCGGAGTAGCACATGCGCGTGTACTGGTACTCGTGCGACCAGTTGCGGGTGTCGCGGCACGGTGCCTTCTGGGCGTAGGCCAGCAGGCAGATCAGGACGGTGAAGGCCATCAGGACCCGCAGTGGCGTCCACCAGCTCCGGTTGACACCGATGCGGGCGTGGGCCCCGGGCGGACCACCGATGAGCATGCTCGCACCGGCAACCACGGGATCCTCGCCCGACGGACTCACCCGTCGGGCGGGCGCCGTGGGACGCGACACGTCCGGATCCGTCCCAGGATGTGTCTCCCGGCAGCCATCAACCATGGGGCATTCTCACCCGACCAGCATGGGGCACCGAAACAGCATGGCTTCCATGCGGGGCGCGTCTCGCGCTCAGTGGTTGCCGCCGGACGTCATGAGCTCACTGCACAGACCCGGCCTGGAACGGAAGAATGTTACCGGTACCGCTGGTGGGCGATGGTCTGGCCTTCGGTGTCACTGTCGGTTGCACC
>NZ_CAUVXI010000226.1:0-8791 GCF_963555845.1 Protofrankia sp. Cas8
AGATCATGCCGTGCCGACCGCAACTGAACGTCGGCCTCCCTGCCGCGACGGGCGAGCGCGTCCATCGCACCTGCCCGATCCAGCACGGTTGCGGGGTCGCCGGACAACAGGACCGACAGCTGTTCGAAGTCACCGGTCTTATAAGCGACAGATCCGACAGTACGACGCTTTTCCTGTGCGGCCTGCACGGCGGCGTCAGCACGCCCGACATTGTCCGCGGCCCGGGCCCCAGCCTGTTCGGCCGCACCCAGCCGCAACCGGCCGGCATTAAACGCTTCGGTGACGGCCTCGGTCGAATTAGTCAGGTCGGTCAGACGCTGCCGGGCGCCCGCAATGTCTTCCGTGATCTTGTTTATGTCGTCGGCTCTGGCCGGGCCGGCAGTGGTCGGCACAAGCATGATCCCGCCGACGAGAGCCCCGAGTAGACCCACGGCAAGCGGTGTCCGCGCAAACGCCCGATGTTGGACCTCCGCGACAATAGGCGGCCGTTTACGCAACCGGACAAAAACGTATGAAGCGACGCGAACCTTGTAATTGCTATCTGCATCTGAGTCGCTACCCACAGCCAGGCACAGTAACCCTTGGCGCCAGTAGAATCACGCACACGCGCCGATTCTCACAGAGAGTAATGTGAGGTACAACACACAGCCACCACGGGGAATCACGAGCCGCCCAATTTGGCGAATTCACGTGTCAGAAACAGGCAAGATACCGGTCCGGAACGCATCCTATCGACTCTTCGGCCGAAGGATCCGGGACGGCCACGCTCGGCCGCCGACCGGGGCGAGCATGGTCCGCGCGGGCGGGCGGGGCGACCGACGGGAGAGACATGAATTCAGATCAGCTTAAAAATCTCCAGGATGGGATAACCAGCGCAGCGAGTGTCGGCAGTACCGCCTGGATCCTGGCCGCATCGGCGCTGGTTCTCCTGATGACGCCCGGTCTCGCATTTTTCTATGGTGGAATGGTGCGCTCAAAGAATGTGCTCGGCATGCTCATGCAGAACTTCTTCTGCATGGGTGTCGTCAGCATTCTCTGGGTACTGATCGGTTACAGCATCGCGTTCGGCGACAGCAACCAGATCTTCGGCGGCTTCCACTTCGCGCTGCTCAACCACATGAACGAGGCGGTTCCCGGCTACGCCGAGACGACACCCTCACTCGCCCAGGTGATCCCACCGATCGTGTTCGTGGCCTTCCAGCTCATGTTCGCGATCATCACCCCAGCTCTGATCACCGGTGCCACGGCTGACCGCTGGAAGTTCGGGGCTTTTGCCGTTTTCATCGCCATATGGTCGCTCGTCGTCTATTCACCGGTGGCGCACTGGGTCTTCTCCCCGGAAGGCTGGCTGTTCAAGAAGGGCGCCGAGGACTTCGCCGGTGGCACGGTCGTCCACGCGAACGCCGGCGCCGCGGCCATCGCCGTGGCACTTGTCCTCGGCCGGCGCAAGGGCTGGCCGGGTACCAGCTTCCGGCCGCACAACCTGCCGTTCGTACTGCTCGGCACCGGCCTGCTCTGGTTCGGCTGGTTCGGCTTCAACGCCGGGTCCGAGCTCGCCGCCGACACCCGCTCCGGCTTCGCGTTCGTGAACACCAATACCGCTACCGCAGCCGCCATGCTCGGCTGGCTGCTCGTGGAGAGAATCCGGGACGGCAAGGCCACCACGCTGGGTGCCGCCTCCGGCGCGGTCGCCGGCCTGGTCGCCATCACCCCAGCCTGCGGCTTTGTCTCGCCGGCCGGCTCGATCTTCATCGGGCTACTCGCCGGCGCTGTCTGCGCCCTGGCCACAGCGATCAAAGGCAAAGTCGGCATTGACGACGCCCTCGACGTCGGTGCTGTCCACCTCGTCGGCGGTGCGCTGGGCGCCCTGCTGATCGGCTTCTTCGGCACCAGCGACGTCGCTCCCGGTTTCAGCGCCGACGGCATCTTCTACGGCGGTGGCGCCAGCCTGCTCGGCAAGCAGGCGCTTGCGGTCGTCTCGGTGGTGGCCTACTCGTTCGTCGTAACGTTCATCATCGCCTTCGTCATCGACAAGATTTATAAGATGAGGCTGTCGCCGGACGAGGAGCAGGAGGGCATGGACTTCGTGCTGCACGGCGAGACCGCGTACGAGTTCGTCTCGCTCGGCGGCGGCTCCGCATCGTTCGCGTCCTCGACCACGACCACGACCACCGAGGAGGGGCAGGCGTGAAACTCGTGACCGCGGTCATCAAGCCTTTCAAACTGGATGACGTGAAAGCTGCGCTGGAAGCTCTCGGCGTGCACGGCCTGACCATCTCCGAAGTCCAGGGTTTCGGTCGGCAAAAGGGCCACACCGAGGTCTACCGGGGCGCCGAATACAAGGTCGACTTCGTCCCGAAGATCAAAATTGAGATCGTCACGGATGACAGCGCCGTTGAGGAGCTGGTCACCGCCATCACGACCGCCGCACAGACCGGCAAGATCGGCGATGGCAAGGTCTGGGTGGTACCGGTCGAGGCCGTCGTCCGGGTTCGCACCGGCGAACGTGGATCAGACGCCCTGTAGAACAGTGCGCCTCACGGTAACCGTGCACAGCGTGCACAGCGTGCACAGCGCGCACAGCGCGCGGTCCGCGGCGATCGGAAACCGGTGGTGACCGACAGGATCGCGGTGCTGCTAGGCCGGTCCGACGAGCTCGACGCAACCGTCGGACCGGCCCTTCGCGGTGCTCTGATGGAGGTAGCCGACAGCGTCCTGCGTAACCTGTTCGGCGAACCGGGCGCGGGAGTGGCGCTCGTCGCGGTCGGCGGCTATGGGCGCGGTGAGCCCGCCTTCGGCAGCGATCTCGATCTGGTACTCGTCCACAACGGCCGGCGCGACGACATCGCCCGGCTGGCCGACGCCATCTGGTACCCGATCTGGGACGCAGGGGTCGGTCTCGACCACAGCGTCCGGACCGTCGAGGAGGCCATCGCGGTCACCGATGGCGACCTGAAGGCAACCCTCGGCCTATTGGACGCACGCGTGGTCGCCGGCGACCACGCCCTGGCAGCGTCCCTGTTCAGCCAGGTCCGGGCCCGGTGGCGGGCCAGCGCTCCCCGCCGGCTGCCCGAACTCGCCGATATGGTCGCCGAGCGGGCCCGCCGGCACGGTGAGGTCGCCTTTCTGCTCGAACCGGACCTCAAGGAGGCCCGCGGCGGACTGCGTGACGTCCACGCCCTGGCTGCGCTCGCCTCCGCATGGGTCGCCGAAAAGCCGTCCGAACGCGTGCTCGCCGCCTACCGGGTGCTGCTCGATGCCCGCGGTGAGGTGCGCAGACTCGCCCACGGACGCGAACAGAACCGGCTGCTGCTCCAGGACACCGCGGCCGTCGCCACCGCCCTGGGGTACCCCGACCCGCCGGCGCTCGCGCGCGCCACCGCCGACGCCGGCCGCACGATCTCCTGGACCTGGGACGTCACCTGGTACCGGGCCTCAGCCGGGTTGCGGCCGTCCTCGCGCTGGCTCCGGAGCCGCCCGGTCCGTCGCCCCCTCGATGAAGGCGTGGTCGAGCAGAACCGCGAGGTGCAGCTCGCCGGGGACGCCGACCCGGCGAGCGATCCGACGCTGACGCTACGGGTCGCCGCGGCAGCCGCCCGGGCCGGCGTCCCCATCGGGCGGTTTGCGCTGGACCGGCTTGCCCGCGAGGCCCCACCCATGCCGACGCCGTGGCCGGCCGCGGCGCGCGACGCGTTGGTCGCCCTGTTGGCCACGGGTGCGCCTGCGGTCGCTGCCATGGAAGCCCTTGACCAAGTCGGCCTGCTCGTCCGGTTGCTGCCCGAGTGGGAGCGGGTACGCAGCCGGCCGCAGCGCAACCCGTACCACCGCTTCACCGTCGACCGGCACCTGATCGAGACAGCGGCGGGCGCGGCGGCGGCGACCCGCGAGGTCGACCGGCCCGACCTGCTCCTGCTCGGCGCCCTGCTGCACGACATCGGCAAGGGTTGGCCCGGTGACCACACCGAAGCCGGCATCGCGGTCGTCACCGACCTCGCCCCCCGCCTCGGCCTACCGCCCGCGGACACCGACATTCTGGTGACGATGGTGCGCCATCACCTGCTGCTCGCCGAAGCCGCGACCCGCAGGGACATCGATGACCTCACGACCATCGAGGCGGTGGCGCGGGCCGCGGGCAGCCCGCGGGTACTCAGCCTGCTGCACGCCCTGACCGAAGCCGACTCGCTCGCCACCGGCCCGACCGCGTGGAGCCCGTGGAAGGCGCGACTGGTCGGTGAGCTGGTCAGCCGGGCGATGGCGGTTTACCGCGGCGAGCAGGTGCCGTACCCCCCCGCCCTCAGCGAGCGTCAACAGGCTCTTCTCGCGGGTGCGGACGAGTACACGGTGGCGGTCAACCCGCTCCCGGACGACGGCATGTTCGAGATCGTCGTGGTGGCGCCCGACCGTCCCGGGCTGCTGGCCGCCACCACCGGGGTGCTGGCCCTCAACCGTCTTGACGTGCGCCGCGCGTCCGCCCGCAGTTCCGGGCACCGTGCCCTGCTCCAGGCGGCGGTCTCGATACCGGTGGCAGGAGGGGGACCGTACGGACAGACGCCCAGCCCCGCGATACTGCGCGGCGATCTGCTGCGTGCCCTGGACGGCACCCTTGACCTGGAGGCCCGGATCACCGCGCGGGAACGGGCGTACGCGGGCACGCGCCGTGGGCTCGCACCCGCACCGCCGCGGGTCATCTTTGAGGACTCCGGCTCCGACACCGTTGTCGAGATCCGGGCTCCCGATCGGGCCGGCGTGCTGTTCAGCATGGTCCGGGCGCTGTCAACCGCCGGGCTGGGCGTCCGCACCGCGATCGTGGCCACGATCGGTCTCGACGTCGTGAACGCGTTCTACGTGCGGGATGCCGACGGCGGCGCGCTGGTTGCGACGCAACGGCGCGAGCAGCTGGCCGACGCCGTGCTGGCCGCGCTGCAACCGCCGCCCGAGCCGCGACGCGCCGGAGCCGCAACAGATGATCATCGGGAGGCATGACCAATGATCGACACCGCATCCGTGACGCAGTTCACAATAGTGAAAGGACGCCAGCAAGATCGCTCCAGGTGTGGTGGCTATACTCAGAACGCACGTTGGAGGCTTCGCCTAGTCCGGTCTATGGCGCCGCACTGCTAATGCGGTTGGGGGCATCAACCCCCTCCGGGGTTCAAATCCCCGAGCCTCCGCCCTTGACCTGGGAGTCCACGCAGATGCGCGGGCTCCCTTCGTCTGTGTCAGCACCAGTCCTCACCACCGCCGGTAACACGAACATCTCTGAGAGCACAGGGGACGCACTACCAACACTCGCACCTCACACGTCATCAGCGTTTAGCGGACACGGCCGCATTCGCACACCACGCTCGCTACATCCGGACGGGTCCGGGCCGTCGGGAGAGGTGGGTTTCGGTGATGACCGACGACGTGGCCTCGGTGGTTCTCGACGCGCTGCCGACCGCGGTCGCGGTACTCGATCCCCACGGCACGGTGCTGACGCTCAACGACGCATGGCGCCGCGGCGCCGCGACCGGAATTGCCCTTGTCCCCGTCCAGCCAGGCGAATGCTGGCTTGCCGCCTGCGCCGCCGCATCCGCCGCATCCGCCGCATCCGCCGCCGCAGGCACGGGCGCGCACCTGCCGCACCTCGAACAGCTCGCGACCATGACCAGACAGCTGCTGGACAACCCTCATGGTCGCCCCCAGATGGAGATCCACTACCCGGGACCACGTGGTCCCCGCTGGTTGTACGTACAGTTGCGCCCGCTCGTCGGCGGCCGCGGGCTCGTCGTCCTGGTGGATGACGTCACCGAACGTCACGATCTCGAAGACAAGCTGCGTCATCACGCGACCCACGACGCACTGACGGGCCTCGCGAACCGACTGCCGGTCGCCCAGCGCCTCGGCGAGCTCTGGCGGGCATCCACGGGCACAGCCCACGAGCAGACCTCGGATCAAGACGCGAGCGGGGACGGCGTCCATCCGGCTGCCTTGTTCTTCCTGGACCTGGACTCCTTTCGCACCATTAACAACACGTTCGGCTACCGGATCGGTGACATGGTCCTGCGGGCCACCGCGGCCCGGCTGACCTCCGCACTGCGTCCGACCGACCTGTTGGCCCGCTGGGGAGGGGACGAGTTCGTCGTGGTGGCAGGTCACCTGACCAGCACGGACGCGGCAACCCTGGCCGAAGCGCTGACCCTGTCCCTGACCGATCCGATGGCCGTCGACGGCCATCGGATCAGGGTGTCGGCCAGCGTTGGGATGGCCATGCTGGGCCCGGTCACCGGGTCCGGCGGCCGGTGGCAACCAGGGCGCTCCCCGTCCGGTGAGCCACCAGCCCCGGACGCTGTGGAGCTCGTCCAACTGGCGAGCGAGGCGCTTGTCCGCAGCCGGGTCCAGCACCGTCGTCGACCCCGGCCCTTGCCTCGGCCCCAGCCATAGCGACCGGAACCGCACCACCGATATCTGAGATAAAGCCTGTTATGTCGGCATCAGGCCGTATCGTGCAGCCATGCGCCTGACACTGACGGTGGCCGACCCGGCCCACGACGTCAGTATCGACGTCCTACTGGACGCCGATCCGGACATACCGGTCAGTGCGGTCGCCTACGCCCTGGCGAGCCACCTCCGACCGGGCCGTTTCACGCCGCTGGTCTGCGAGCGGTCCCATGACCGGGTGCCAGGCCGGCCGCGCCTGTTCGTCGACGGCCGGCTCGTCACCGGGGCACTCTCGCTCGCCGAGTCCCCGATCCACGAGGGCACCCTGATCAGCATCGACTCACCAGCGGGCTGGCTGCCCCGGGAACCGCCCGGTCTGATCGAGGTCCGGGTGATCGGCGGACCGGGCGCGGGTGTGGTCCACCGACTCGGGCCCGGTGAGTTCGCCGTTGGCGCCGGAGCGACCTGCGCCGTCCGCCTGGATGATCCCGGCCTGGCCGCCGAGGTGATGACGATCACCGTGATGGCGGACGGCTCGTGTCGCCTCATACCCGCGGCCACCGACCCCGGGCGGCAACCCGTCGGCGACCTCGGGCTGCAACCCGCCGGCGTTCTCGTCGACCGTGAGCCGTTACAGGCCCCGATCGACCTGCCGACCAGCGCCCAGATCGCGATCGGGTCCGTGCTGCTGGAGATGAGCGCGCCCAGCCGGGCCGACGCCGCGCTCAAGGCCTCCGACGACGGGGCGGGGCTCGATTTCAACCGACCGCCCCGACTGCTCCCGCCGATCCGCCGGACGCGCTACAAACTGCCCGGCGAACCCACCGAACCGGAACGGCGTCCCATGCCGATCCTGATGGCCGTCCTGCCGCTGGGCGCGGGCGTGGCCATGGCCTTCCTGTTCAAGCAATATTACTTTCTGCTGATGGCCGTGATCGGCCCGGTGGGAATGATCGGAATGCATGTCTCCGGCGACCGGCAGGGCCGGCGCAGCTACCGCAAACAGCTGGCCGACTACCGCCGGCGACGGGAAGAAGTCGAAGCCGACGCACAGCAGGCGCTGCTCGTCGAACGCTCGGCCCGGCGCGCCGACTTTCCCGATCCGGCAACCGTCCTGCTCACCGCCGTCGGGCCACGCGGGCGCCTGTGGGAACGCCGCCGGGACAACCCCGACTACCTGCGGCTGCGGCTGGGCACCGCCGACCTGCCCAGCGAGGTCGTGATGGAGGACCCGGCCGCTCAGGAACACAAACGCGAAATCACCTGGACGGCACCGGACGTCCCGGTGACCGTGGCCCTGCCCGAGCGGGGCGTGTTGGGCATCGCCGGCCGCGGCGACCTGCCCCGGGTGCTCGCCTGCTGGCTGATCGCGCAGGCCGCGACCCTGCACAGCCCGCGCGACCTGGCAATCTGCATACTCACCGACAGCTCCGGTGCCGCTGCCTGGCAGTGGGTGCGGTGGCTGCCGCACTGCCGGCCGAGCGAAGGGCAGAACACCACCGTCCTGCTCGGGACCGACGATGAGTCGCGGGCCCGGCGGATCGGCGAACTGATCAACCAGGTGGCGGCGCGAGCGGACGCCCGGGCGACGTCGGGCGGCAGGAATCCGCCGGCCGACGGCCCGGATGTGCTGGTCGTCTTGGACGGCGCACGTCGGCTGCGGTCCGTGCCCGGCATGATCGCAATCCTGCGGGACGGGCCTGCGGTGGGCATCCACTCGATCTGCCTGGATCGCGACATCCGGCTCCTGCCGGAGGAGTGCCAGGCCGTGGCGGAGGAGCGGGAGACGGGGCTGTGTCTGGTGGAGATGCGCACCGAGATCGTCCATGACGTCCGCCCGGATCTCGTCGCGACCGCGCTGCCGGCCGAGCCCGACGCTGTGGTGAGCGCAGCCGGAGCCGCGGCCTGGTGTGAACGGCTCGCCCGCGCGCTGGCACCGGTCCGCGATGTCGGCGGGGACGACGAGGCGACGATCCCGGCCGCCGCCCGGCTCCTTGACATCGTCGGCCTGGAACCACCGACCGCGGCGGCGGTGGCCGCACGCTGGCTTGTCGCCCCTCGCAGTACGGCCTTCCCTGTGGGCCTGTCGCTCGACGGGCCGTTCGCGCTGGACCTACGCCGCGACGGCCCGCACGGACTGATCGCCGGCACCACCGGATCCGGCAAGTCCGAACTGTTGCAGTCGATCGTGGCCTCGCTCGCCGTCGCGAACCGGCCGGAAGAGATGACGTTCGTGCTCGTGGACTACAAGGGCGGCAGCGCCTTCGCCGACTGCGTCCGGCTGCCGCACACGGTCGGCATGGTGACCGACCTCGACACCCACCTGGTGACCCGCGCACTGGAGTCGCTGTCGGCCGAGCTCCGCCGACGC
>NZ_CAUVXI010000227.1:0-3333 GCF_963555845.1 Protofrankia sp. Cas8
CACGCAGCGCCGGGAACGGGCAGCCCCGGAAGGGCACTCCCACCCGGCGTACCAGCCCAGAACGCATCGGTTCACAGGGCTGAAGGATGTGAATCTGATGCTGCTATAGAAGCATCGGATTCACATCGTTGAGAGACGGTCGAGTAGTAGACCGGGACCGACCGGTTCTGCTCCCGCGGATCTGGGAGTTTCGGATCTGGGAGTTTCGGCACAACATGTGGCCGTACGACGTTTCATATGTCGCGCTGGCGGAGGTGTCGGGCGTCGAGCTGGTGACGGTGGACCGGCTATCTGGCGGCTGCGGCGTTGCTGGCGCAGGCGGGTGTGGAGCGCGGTGAACTGCCCCGGTCGGTACGGCTGTCACTTGCGCAGAGCGCGCGTTGGCTGACGACGGCGGGGATCGGTGAACGCCAGCCGGCGCGTGAGATCCACCCGGAGGCCCAGCTGGTGACCCTGCCGGGCGCCGCGCGGCCGGTGCACGTGGTCGGTCCCCCGGGACGCGTCGGTCCCCCGGGACGCGTCGGTCCCCCGGGACGCGTCGGTGACCTGGTGCCGGGGTGGGCTTTCATCACCGATCTTGGTATAGGCCCGGCTGCGTTCACCGGAGTGCGCACGGCAGACTGAGGCCGACCACTGATCGGGGTGACCGCGCTCCGGCTGCCAGCCGGGCAGACGTCGACCGCATCGGCGACCGCGGCCGATACGTGGCGCATACCAGCGGCGTGAGGTGCGCCGAGTTGTGACGAGCAACTCGTTTCTTTCGATAACCAGGACGGTAGTTGCCGCATCCTGCCAGGATCGGCTACATTAGAAATCCGGTCCATTACTTAACGTAATGGCGATCGGTTTTCGAATTGACGCCGATGTGACGAGGCGGGAGATGTTCACGGAGAAGTCGGCGGTTGACAGGTTGACAACCCGTACGGCCGGGGCGCTTGCGGCGCTCGAAGAAGTATGACGCACCAGCAGTCGATGTGGTCGTCATCGTTCATTTCGCGAGGGGACGCAGACATGGTGACGCTTGGTGGAATCACTGCGCGCAGATCAGCGCCGCGAGTTTCGGGTGTTCTGTTAGCAGTTCTCCTCTCCGTTTATCTGTGCACGGGAACGGCGAATGCATCGGTGGGCTCCTTGGGTGGCTACGGAGCAAATGGTGTGAACATCCGCACCTGTGCGAACGCTTCCTGCACCGCCGTGGGTGCGGGGTACCCCGGTCAGCAAGCGTGCCTGTTTTACTACGTCGTCGGTCAAACGATTAACGGTAACCGGTACTGGTGGTTCCACGAGAATTTCAGCACCCAGGTCAAAGGGTACAGCAGTGCAGCGTATCTTTCGTATTACTATCCTTTTGTCGGCTGTGCGGATGTCTGAGTAGCGGCGGGACCCACCGGGACAGGCTGGGCTTCCGGACCTGCGCGCTCTGATCACCGGCCGTTCGCGCGCGGGTGACGGTCTCGGGCCGTGGAAAGTGCGGGCTACAGTCTGACTTCTCGACGTAATACCCTAAAATAGGGATCTCAGAAGGAGATGATCTTCAGTGCATGAACATGAATATGCGCCGGAAATCACTGAATCATCGGACCACATGGCCGGTCGCGATGGCGGACGCCACCGGCGCCGGGTGGGCGTCATTGTAGTGTTCGCCACCGGGATGGCCGCAGTGGTGGCGGTGGGGCTGGGAGTGGCCGCGGCAGTCGCCGGTGGCCGACCTGCGGGCGAGGTGGCTGGTATCCAGAACGATACGGTGACCGTGGTCTCCACCGCTGCTGTCGCCGCGGCTCCGCGAGGCCCGGGGCAGTGTCCGGCCGGCCAGCTACCGGGGCTGGACCTCGGACGGTTCCCCGATGGGAAGGCGGCCGGCGCGGTGAGTCCGGAAGCTGGTTTGCGCGCAATCCGGCCCGGAGCGGAACCGATCATTGTTGAGCGCGCCTGGGGTAACGGACGGGGAGCTCCGGTCTGGATGCAGGTCGGCGGCGCGACGTTTGTGGCGAATCAGCTGGGGGATGGCACGTGGTTTGTCTCTCCGGCGATTTTCACGGGGTGCCGTGCGCCCGGGGATCTCGGTTCCATGCCTCGCAGTACGGGCGCGCCACTGAATCAGGCCGGCACAGGCGCAGCTGGTTGAGACAGCGAGACACCGTCGCCGAGCAGGACGGGCACGATGAGCACGAGGATCTCGTCGAGTACACCGGCGTCGAGGCACTGCCGGGGCCGTGTTGGCGCCGAGGACGTTGACGTAGGTGTCACCGGCGGTGGCCTTGGCCGCGGCAATGCAGCGCGTCTTCGCGGAACGTCTCCCGCGCGCCGTCCGCGTCCGCCACGAAGATTCATGACGTCCGTCCAGGCCATGTCGCCGATTCTTCCCCGTCGTCCCGCCGGCCCCAACGCAGGTCACCCACGTCGTTGAATGGTTCATCGCGCTGGTGAAGTACGGCGGTTTGACCGCCGGGGTGATCGGCCTGGCGATCTGCGGGATCCAGATGATGATCGGGCGGAAGAACCGGAACGCGATGAGCGCGGACGGCGCGTTCGGGGTTCCCTGGACCCTGCTGGGGGTCTCGCTGATCGCGATGGGGTCGATACTGCTGTCCACCGTGCTCGACAAGGCCACCTAGGAGCGTGGGTATGGCTACCGGGCGTCGTGTCTCCGCCACCGCAGGCCGGGTCGGGATCGCCGCCGTACTGGTCACGGTCGGGATCGCCGCCGGACTCCTGCTCGGAGGCCGCAGCGGCTCATCGACACCGTCGACATCCCCGCCCCCGGGTGCGGCCGGCGTCGCGCCCACCGCGAGTAGCCCGGTCCTGCCGGATCCGGGCCTGCCCACGCTGGACTTCTCCGACCTGACCTGGGCGGACTTCCACGGCTTCGCGCTGCCGGTGTCACCGAGCGCGGGCCCCCGTCAGCGGGCCGACGATCGGGCGTCCGGGTTCGCCCACACCCCGCTGGGCGCGACCCTCGCCGCGGTGAACATCACCTTCCGGATCGGATCCTCGGTCAGCCCGGCCGTGTTCGAGCCCACGATCGCCGAGCAGACCACCGGCACCGACCAGCCCGCCCTGGTGGCACAGACCCGCCGGGACGCGGCGGACGAAGGCGTTCCCGCCCGCCTGACCGGACGGCTTCCAGATCCGGTCTTCCGCTTCGCCGGTGTGCGGTTCGACGCGGTCACCCCCGACCGGATCGTGCTGTATGTGGCCACCGCCGCCGATCAGCCCACCGGCACCACCGTCTATGCCGCTGGCCGCGCGGAAGTGCGGTGGGAACGAGGGGACTGGCGGGTCGTAGCCCCACCCGGCGGCAACTGGACCACGGTCACCACCCGGATCGCCTCC
>NZ_CAUVXI010000227.1:3687-9083 GCF_963555845.1 Protofrankia sp. Cas8
CCGCAGGCTTCCAGCTGTTCCCCCGAAGGTAGGTCATCGGTGGCTCTCTTCTACAACCCGCTGGGGCACATCCAAGCGGTCGGCCCTGAGGGTGCACTGGCAGGCACAGCCATCCAGGCCGGCGCCGGCAAGGCGGTCGACACGGTCACCAACGGGGCGGTCAGCGCGTTGGAAGACGCCTGTTGTGGCCTGATCGACGACCATGACGCCAACGTCTCCTACGCCAGCGTCCGTGCCTACGTCGCCAAACGCCGCGCGACACCGCCAGCAACGGACAAGGTTGACTGACACAGGCCCACCCGACCCGGCCGCACCGACCGCCACAACGACCTGCGGGGCCTGTCACCGACGATTGTCCGCCCAGATCACAGGCCCGCCCTTCGGCAAACTTCGCTGACAACGGACAACTCGTCCGTAGGTGGGGCCAACTCCCACACGCGACGCCACGTCGGCAGCGGGTCGGCCTACGTGCCCGTGGCTACGGCCAGCCTTCGGCGGAGGGTCGTGACCATGAGCTGATCCATGCGTGTATAGATGTCGAGTCTACTCTCAGAGTATTGTCACCGACATGAGTGTTCCGCTGACCCTTCTTGGGCTGCTCGACCGTGAGCCGAGCCACGGATACGACCTCAAACACGACTACGACGCGTTTTTCGGACGGGGCAAGCCGCTGCCCTTCGGTCAGGTCTACGCCACTCTTGGACGGCTCGCCCGAGACGGCAAGGTCACGGCCGGACAGAGCGAGCCCGGCGGGGGACCGGACCGCAAGCGCTACGCCATCACCACCGTCGGGAAGACCGAGGTCGAGGCGTGGCTCGCCGAGCCGGTGCACGGCGAGCCGCACCTGCAGACGGTGCTGTTCACCAAGGTCGTGCTGGCGCTGATGTTGGGACGCGACGCCGGAGGCTACCTCGACGCCCAGCGTGCGGCGCATCTGCAGCGCATGCGGGAGCTGACCGAGGTCAAGCGCACCGGCGCTCTGATTGACGCCCTCCTGGCCGATCATGGCCTGTTTCATCTCGAGGCCGACCTGCGGTGGATCGACGTCACCTCGGAGCGGCTCACCGTCCTGGCAGACATGGTGCGTGCCGCATGAGAACCGACGACCTGCCCGCCGCACCCGCTTCCCGCGGCTGCATGATCGAGGCCCGCGGCGTCTACCGGTCGTTCGGCCCGACGCCCGCACTGCAGGACGCCTGCGTGTCGGTGGCCGCCGGGGAGATCCTGGCCGTCATGGGGCCGAGCGGCTCGGGAAAGTCGACGCTGTTGCACTGCCTGGCCGGGATCTTCACGCCGGACCGCGGCGAGGTCTGGTTCGACGGGCGACGGCTCGACACGCTCAGCGACACCAAGCGGACGCAGCTGCGGCGCACGAGTTTCGGGTTCGTCTTCCAGTTTGGCCAGCTGGTGCCCGAGCTGAGCGCGGCGGACAACATCGCCCTGCCGCTGCTGCTGGGGCGGGTCAACCGCAAAGAGGCCTACCGCCGGGCCGGATCATGGTTGAATCGGCTGGGGCTCGACGGCCTCGGTGGTAGGCGTACCGGGGAGCTGTCCGGCGGCCAGGCGCAGCGGGTCGCGCTCGCCCGGGCGCTCGTCGCCCAGCCCACCGTCCTGTTCGCCGACGAGCCGACCGGTTCGCTCGACTCCCTGACGGGCGAGCACGTCATGGGTCTGCTGGTCGACCTCGCCCGCGAAGAGGGCACGACCGTGATCCTGGTGACCCACGAGGCTCGGGTGGCCGCCTGTGCCGACCGCGAGGTCATGGTGCGCGATGGCACGGTCATCAACCCCTACGCGACACAGGTCATCCCGTGATGGTCCGGCTGGGTCTGGCGCTGTCGCTGCGTAGCGGCAGGGAGGCCCTCATCAGACTCGTGTTGATGGCGTCGGCGGTCACGGTCGGCGTCGCGGTGCTGCTGTCGGTGTTGGCCGATCTGCACGCTTTCCAGGCGACCAACAACCGGCCGTGCTGGGAGTGCACGCACGGGGCGGCGCCTGCCCGCCCCACACCGGGCGCCCCGAACAGCGAGCTGTGGAACTACAGCCTCGACTACTACCAGGGCCACCCCATCGAGCGGCTCGACGTGGCGGCCCTTGGCCCGCAGGCACCTGTCGTGCCGGGCGTCCCCAGACTGCCCGGCGCGGGACAGTACTACGCCTCACCGGCGCTGGCCACGCTGCTGGCCTCGGTACCACGCGACGAACTCGGTGACCGGTTCCCCGGTGTGCAGGCCGGCGTGGTCGGCGACGCGGCGCTGTCCAGCCCGGATGAACTAGCGATCATCATCGGGTACGCGCCCGAACGACTGGCCGCGATCCCGTCCACAATGCAGGTCAGCGCCATCGCGACCAAGCCCGTCGTCGCCAGCACCACCAGCCTGTACCAGTACGGATTCGGCCTCGCCGCGATCGCGCTGATCTTCCCGCTGCTGATCCTCATCGGCACGGCCACCCGGCTGGCAGCCGCTCGCCGCGAGGAGCGCTTCGCGGCGTTGCGGCTGGTCGGTGCGACAGCACGCCAGATCAATGTCATCGCGTCGATGGACGCGCTCGTCGGCGCCATGTTCGGCACGCTGGCAGGCATCTGGATCTTCCAGCTGCTGCGGCCTGCGGTCGCGGACGTCGCGATCACCGGCGCACGCTATTTCCCCGACGTGGTCACCGCGACCGGGTCCGAGTACGCCGCCGTCCTCATCGGCGTCCCACTCGCGGCGGTCGGTGCAGCGCTGTGGTCGCTGCGGCGGGTGCGGATCTCTCCGCTCGGCGTCAGCCGAAAGACGACACCCACCGATCCCCGGGCGTGGCGGGTTCTTCCGCTCCTGATCGGCATGCTCCTGTTCATAGGCCCGGCAACGCTCGGCAACAACAACGGAGCCCAGACGGCCGGCCGCCAACCTCCCCATGACCTTTCGGTCACCTTCCTCGGTCTCATGATGATCATGGCCGGGTTGGTCGTGGGCGGCTCCTGGCTCACGATGCAGGCCGCGCGTCTGGTCGCCCGGTCCGCGCGCGGTGCCGCGACGCTGCTGGCCGCACGGCGACTGGCCGACAACCCCACAGCCGCCTTCCGCTCCGTCAGCGGGCTCGTGCTGGCCGTCTTCATCGGGACGGCGATCGCCGGGCTCATACCAGCGATCATCTCGGGCCAGCAGGCGGTCGGCGGCGGCACGCTGCGCACCGTGCTGCGGGCCTCGTTCGCGCCGATACCGACCACCTGCGCGGGCGACTGCGGTACAGCCCCCATCCCCAGCGAATTCAGCCTCGCATCCGCTCAGCAGGGGCTGTCCCCGCAGACCGGCGCCGCTCTCCTGCACCGGCTGCGGTCCTATCCCGGCGTCACCGCGCTGGCGCTGTACACCCCGACGGCGCACGACAGCCAGCCCCAGACGTCATCCGATACCGGGTGGCCCCCCGGTATCGGCCACCTCGTCAGCTGCGAAAATCTCATCCAGTTCGCCGCGCTCGGGCAGTGCACCCCGGGCGTGCAGGCCGTGAACGCCGATTTCGGGCTCCTTCTGGGTACCGACAACATGCTGGCGGCCGAGAAGGACCTGCCCATCGTCGACCACGCCAGCGCCGCCGTCGCTGACGATCTCGCCGGCCTGGCTCTGGGAGCGGTGCTGATCAAAACCGACGATCCCGCGACGCTGGAGAAAGTCCGTACGCTGCTGACGATCTACATCGCACAGTCGACAGCGACCGACGCGCCGAAGACCTTCGGTGAAGTCGCCCACACCAGGGCGGTCCTTTTCGATGAAATCGAACAGATCACGCTGGTCGTGGTCGCAATAACCTTGTTCGTCGCGGGCTGCGGCCTCGCTGTGGCGGTCGGAGGAAGCCTGCTGGAACGCAAACGACCGTTCACCCTGCTGCGCCTGACCGGCACCCCGACCTCCACCCTCTACCGGGTGGTTCTGCTCGAATCGACATTACCGCTGGTCGTGGCGGCAGCCGTGGCCGCCGCCGCAGGTCTCGCCGTCGCGGTACCGATCGTCAGCCAGCTGGCCATCAAGGGCGGGTCCGCCGCACTGCCCGGTCACATCTACTACCTGACCATCAGCGGTGGCCTGGCCGTATCCCTGGCAGTGATCCTCACCGCCCTCCCACTACTCACACGCATCACCGAACCGAACAACGCACGTGTCGAATAGCCCGGCGGAATCACGCGGTCATTGTGGAGCTGCCGACGCTGCGGTTCTGTAGGGCTCGACGGACGCTTTCGTGCGAGGCGGTAGGCCGCCGCCTGGGCGTGATCACCCAGGCGGCGATGCATGTCGGCACGCGCCGAGTGGAAGTACAGATACGGAGCCCAGCCTTCATCACGCAGACATGTGCGGACGATGACAGCGCGGCACCGAAGCTCGGGTCGGGACGGAGGCTCACGGCGTCAGACGGCAGAGAGCGCGACCTCCGTCGACTTGATCAGAGCGGTTACGTTCGGGGCACGCCCGGCTTACGCCGAGGACACGGCCGTGGAAGTCGGCGATGATGTTGGCGAAGACCTCGCGGGCCTTGCTACTGGCGCCGAGGGCCGACCGGTCCGAGACGAAGCTGTCGATCACCGTCACGTACTGGTACCAGTCGGCAATGTCCCGAGCCCGCTGGTCGTCGGCGTTCGGCACGGTGAGGGGACCGTAGATTCCGCTTCGCTGGCGCAGGAAGAACAGCAGGTCCTCCTCGGTCGCGAAGCACTCACCGAGCTGCGCCCGCACCCAGCCGTTCGAGGCGAACTCGATCTGTGCGGCCGCCGGGTGGTAGGCGAACGGGAGGGAGCGCGGCAATTCGGGGAGAAAGAATTCCCGTGCCGGCGGCTCGGCGGTATCGGACGGGGTCATCACCGGGCCTGTTTCCATGGGCACTCCTCGTCTGGACGCCGGCGCGTTGAACAGGCCGTCCCGTATTGCCGGCGGATGGCGGACACTTTTTCGGAATAGCGATGATCAACATCGCTGACCGCCCCTGGCTGGAGCCGTCCCGCTTTTGTCGATCGGCAGAAGCGCGCCGGGGAGAGAGGAGGATGATATCCTCATATACGGAAGTCTGAGGCCAGATGGTCCGCGGATACGTAATTGTAACGAAGGAGGCTTCGCGGATGAGAATATATTATTTGCATGGTCGTGATAGCTGGCCGTAATAGTTGTGGAACAATCTGCGCCTTATTCCTGACTTGGCAGGCAGTCGATCTCCGCCGGTCGGATGGTCCTGAAGGTAGGAAAATTCGGAGACGCTGCGTGCACCGTACGTCATGGTCTCCGCGGACGTCGTCGTCGCCGACGAGCTGCTCATCACCACCGTTACCCACGACCACGCTGCCCGGGTGCGTTCCTACGAACTCCTCGCCCAGGCGTGGGCAGGTCTGGACTGACCACCGGGTTCACCGTCGTGTCAGGAGTGCT
>NZ_CAUVXI010000228.1:0-1403 GCF_963555845.1 Protofrankia sp. Cas8
ATCCACGGAAATGAAAGTGACGTCCCTGAGAGTGACGTTCCGTAGATCTGCCTGGGTGAAATCAGTCCGTGCGGCGGCAAGATCGGACGCGATTTCGGCCAGATAGTCGGCGCGTCCACGATCGGCTACCAGCCCTGGATCATCATGGATGATCTCCAGCTTTGCCGCGGTAGCGGTGAAGTCTGCCAGGATCTCCACCACCTCGACCACTGTATCGAGGTCGAGATCGGCGAGATCGGCGAGGTCGAGGGTGAGGTCGATGGCGCGGGCGGGGTCTGTCAATCTAACGGCTCTGTCGCACATTCGGTGGTGACGATATGTAATCGAGACGAAACGCTGGGGAAGGAGCGGGCGAAGCCACGCAATCCAGGTAGTCGGCAGCGCTCTGATGTTCATGGCAGCGCGTCGAGCCCGCCCGCCACCCTCGGTGGTGACACCCCAAATGTCTGGAGTGTCAGGCGCATCATCATCCCAGTAGGTCGCAACAAATGTTAACCGTCGGTCACCACCGGAAGTGTGCCAGGGCCGTTATTTCTACAGGCCCGGCCTCGGCGTCGATCACGCGGTGCGCGGACGAAGCGCGATCCGGTCACGTAGGTCGTAGTAGCCGGCCCGATGCTCGGTCAGCAGTCGACGTCCAGGGGTCGACGTCCAGGGGTCGACGTCCAGGGGTCGACGATGCGATGAGTGCTTGATGAGTGCTAACGTTGAGAGCGCTCATCAAGCACTCATGAGGAAAGATGGTCAACGTGGCGGCAGGCAACGCGGTCAAGCAGCGTCGAGCGGAGCTGAACCTCACCCAGCAGGAGACGGCGCGGCGTGCCGACGTATCCCTGGCAACCTGGCGACGCTTTGAGAACACGGCAGGCGATATCAGCGCGTTGGACGGGTTCCGGATCGACAACCTGCAAGGGTTCGCGCGGGCACTGAAGCTCAGCGTCGCGGCACTGCGTCGGTTGACCGGTGCCGAACCCGGGGGCGAATCGGAGGCAAGCCAGGGCGAAGGGCCTGTCGTCGTCGACCGGCAAACGGTCGACGTCGTGCGGCTTTTCAACAGCTCGTTCAACGGCGACCCGCTCACCCCGGCCGACGCCATGGCACTGTCCACGACCGTCGAGTTCTCCGACTTCACGCCTACATCGGACGGCAGGCTGCACCTGGACAACTCGTTCAGCTACGAGTTCGCCGCCTATCTGAAGGGTGAGGCGACCATCCGAGACGTCGACCTGCTATGCGACCTGCCCGAACTGGCGCTCACCCAGGTCAACAACCACTGGCTGGTACGCATGGGCGAGCGCATCATGCGGATCGGCAGCGAGCTCGGAGAAGGACGCGTCCCCCGTCCGCAGTGCCTCGCCGACGAGTACGCGCTGTGGCTCGTCATCCAGAACACCGACCCCCCC
>NZ_CAUVXI010000228.1:1725-8966 GCF_963555845.1 Protofrankia sp. Cas8
GATCGGCGATGTTCTCGACACGTTCCCCGGACTGCGGGACGCGGAAGGCGTGTTCGGCTACGACCCCGACGTGGACGATCCTGACGGCGAGGCGGCCATCAGGGAGGAGTGGATGAACCGCATGGTGGGCGGTCTCCTCCCGCCCCACGACAGCCACAACCATCGCCGGTACGACCTGGAGGTCATGGAGGTGTTCGGGCAGGGCATCTACGACCCCACCGATCCCCGTCACCCTCTGCGCTGGTTCGACCGAGACGACATGCGCGAACGGTGCGAGTCGGAGCTGGCCGTCGTCAGATTGCCGAAAGAAGAGCAGGACGCACGCGCCGCCGAAGCGCTCAACCGCATGTCAGAGTTGATGTCTCCAGGAACAATCAACAAATCGCGTTAGACGAAGCGGCTCACACGGGCAGCTGAGCGCGAGTCGCTTAACTAAAGCGCGTATCGAACCATGATCATGGGGTTGCGCGTGGGAGTTCATTGATCCAAATCATTGGGGCGCGGAGATTCTGATTCAGCACCCATGGCGATTCAAGCACGCCAGCGACAGTCAGCGGTCTCGTCGCGGTCTTCTGGTCGGTGCTCCAGCATTCTTCCAGGCAAGAATCAGCTCGGCAAGCGCATCTACCGCGAGTTGCGACTCTTCCGGGGTCATCGCGCCCGTCTCGATACGCTCCACGACCGGGCAGACAGCAGGCCGTTCGCCGGAGCCCCGTGAACGTCGCCGTCTCGCCGTTGTCAGCCGGCTCGCTGTTCGCGACGCCCGCGCCGCCGTCCTCAGGAGACCGTGCGCCATGCGCGGCTCTCGCCTCCCTCTGTCGATGGCCACCGCTGTCCCCGGGATGCCCTGCTCCACCCACGGTGAGGCACACGCCGCGGCATGCGGGCGGCGACACGAGAAGACCGACGCCAGGCTGGCGCTGCAGCTGGCTCGCATGCCCTGATCTCGCGACAGACGACCACGTTCGGACAACTTGGTAGCCACTGGGTGAGCCGACTCCGTCGATGGAGTAGGTCCTGTTCCCGTGCACCTCGTTCTGTCGGCGGACAGCTACCAGCATGCGGCCGGCGTAGAATCGAGCGAAACGAGCATGCCGATCGTATTGGAGGCCGTTCATGACCTTGCCCGCCCGACCCGAACCGCTCCACGACGAGACGTACCTGCCAGACGAGGACACCGGTGAGATCATCGACTTCCTGGCCGTGCTTCGCGACCGCGGCCGGCAGGCCGCCGACCTGCGGCCTCGGCTCACCGGCCCGGACGGACACAGCGTCGAGCTCCCCGAGCCGATGTTCAACGTCCTGCTGCAGGTTGCCGCGGCGATGAAGGCAGGCCTGGCCGTCTCGGTGGCACCGCACCACCTGACGATGTCCACCCAGGAAGCCGCGGACCTGCTCCGTATCTCCCGCACCACCCTGGTTCGGCTGCTGGAGAGCGGCGCCATCCCATTCGAGAAGCCCAGCCGCCACCGCAAGGTCCGCCTCGACGACCTCCTCGAGTACCGCCGACGCCAACGCCACGCCGCAGACCTCGCCTTCGCCGACATGGTCGCCGACACCGAGCGTCTCGGCCTCTACGATGTCAGCCCCGACGAGACCCGGGCGGCGCTGAAAGCCGCCCGCAAGAGGGCCGAAGGCTGACCAGATGTTCTCCGCGCTGCTCGACACCTGCGTCCTCGTGCCCAGCAGGGCACGCGACGTGCTTCTCGAGATCGCCAGCACCGGTGCCTACCGGCCGCTCTGGTCCCCCGAGATCCTGGACGAGCTCGAACGGACCCTGCGCACACTGCTCGACAAGCGCGGAACCCCACCAGAAGAAACCGACGCCTACCTCACCCGCCTCCTCCTACAGATGAAGATCGCCTTCCCGGGCGCGTCCGTGACCGGCTGTGAACGGCTCGTGCCGACCATCGAACTCCCCGACCCCGACGACCGACACGTGGTCGCCGCCGCCCTGGCCGGCCGAGCCGACGTGATCGTCACCGACAACCTCGCGGACTTCCCACCCAGCGCGCTGCCCGCGCCCCTGACTCGCCAGTCCCTCGACGACTTCCTCCTCGACGAACTTGACATCCACCCCGACCTCGTCGTCAAGGCCGTTCGTGCCATCGCCGCCAGGACCGGCAGATCCGGCCCCACGCTGACCGCCGACGACGTCGCTATCTACCTGCGCGCCCACGGCACCCCAGCATTCGGCGAACGCCTTCTCGTTGTACTCGGTCAGTCGGCGACGCCGGCTTCGTAAGTGACGTGGCCCCAGGCTCGGCGCATGTCTGGTCGTTCGCCCGCACCACGATTCCGCGATCACGGTCATCGGACCGGCAAAGGTTGTCAGGAACTACCAGGTCTGCGGAACGTGCGTTCGACTCGGTGGATGATGTTGCTGGCCTGGCGCTCACCGGGAATCGCCCCTGGTCAGGGCACGCGTGGAGACCGGGCGGATGGTGATTTCGGGGCCCTGAGCAAAGATCAAACGGTTCTTATTCTGGTGCGTTAGGTCCACCCTTTCTCTGATCATGCCCCCGACCTGGGCGACTGCGGTTCCTGATCTATCGCTTTAGATCCAACACTGTGGAACGGTGCTGGTCAGGACCTCGACAGCTGGTTCGAGCCCCGCCTGGACGACCACGTTGCGGCCATGCAAATCGCCTCCGCCTGGCGGAGGTACTGGGCAGCGGCGACTTCGGAGGACACCCGTGGTAGCCACAGGCAGCCGCTGGGCCAGCACCGAGAACGTGCGGGGCAACCTGTCCGCCGATGGCCTGGGCAGGGACGAATGGGACAGTCACGTCCAGCTGCCGTCCAGTATCGCGGTGGCACCGGCCGGGCGTCGCCGTTCACGTCAGGCGGCAGGACAATGCCCATCGCCCTGGACCACTTCATTTCCGTGGTCTCCTTGATGGACGTCCCTGATTCGGCGGAGATCATGGTTGACACGTCCTGCGCACGGCTGTTCGGCAACCTCGACGAGCTGGCGGCTACCTCGCGGCTGGTGGTGGACCGCCCGGCCGGCAGCAGGCACCCGCGGGTGCCGGAGGCCGTGTACCCCGTCGACTACGGCTACCTGGAGGGCACCGTGGCCGCAGAAGGTGATGGCATGGACGTCTTCCGTGGCAGTGCCGTCGGTGCTGGCGTGGTGGGATTCCTCGTGACGGCGGATCCGGGCAAGTGTGACGTGAAGGTCAAGGTTCTGATCGATTGCACCGCCGAGGAGATCGACCGTGTGCGGCGACTGCTCGACGACGTCCTGGGGATCGGGGGCCTGCTCGTGCGGCGGAACCTGGAGACCGCCACTGGCTCAGGCGGCCCGGCGGCTGGCGAAAAATCGGGTGCGCAGACGTGGCGGCAGCGGGGACGATGAGACGCCTGGTGCATGACAGGATGCTGAACGCCTTACCCGTGCGCTGACCAATGCGATCATGGATCTGCGGCTGCGAGCCCTCCTCACCCGACCGAACCGCCGCCACGACTATGCCCCCATGCTCGGACTCCGGGCGTGAATCTCGCGGCAAGCTGTCCGCGGAGTGGATCGAGCAACTCGGTGGCGCCGGCGACTGGGACGCATGACCAGATGCACCTCGTGCGTCGGACTGCTTCGCGACGCCTTGGGTCGCGACTGGGTGGTGGTTCGCGCGGCACGCAGGTTCCCGGTGGGCGTCGCGCATCAGGCGGTGCCTGAGTCGTGCGGTCGTGGCTGTCCTCTGGCGATAATGGCTATGTGACCGTCGACCTTCGTGACAGCCGGATCGCCGAGGTATGCCGGCGCTACGGTGTCGCTGAGCTGTCCGTCTTCGGCTCGGTGGCTCGCGGCGACGACACCGACGAGTCGGACGTCGACCTGCTGTACGTGCTGGCGCCCGACTCGAAGCTTGGCTTCGACATCGTCGATCTCCGAGATGATCTCCAAAAGATTGTCGGTCGTCACATCGACCTGGTTCCCAAGTCTCGGTTGAAATGGGTCATCCGCGACCGGGTGCTCGCGGAGGCTCGGGTCCTCTATGCGGCGTGATGAGCTGTACCTCGTCGACATGATCGAAGCCGCGGTCGCCGCGACGGCGTTCGTCCAGGATGTCGACGAGACCGCGTTCCTGGCGAGCGACCTGATCCAGAGCGCTGTTCTGCAGAAGCTCCTGGTGATCGGCGAGGCGGCCGGACGAGTCTCACCCGAGATCCACGCGCGCTGGCCGGACGTGCCGTGGCGGTCCGTCACAGGCTTCCGCAACATCGCCGTTCACACATACTTCGAGGTCGACTGGTCAATTGTGTGGCGAATCGCCACGACCGCGCTGCGCGAACTCCAGGAGCAACTGATAATGATCCTCAAGGCAGAGTTCCCGCTCGTCGCCAGCCAACTCGACCAGCCGCACTGACCACAGGCACATCCGCCCTGGGTGTGGACGTACTGACCGCCAGCCCCTCCTCAGCGCGCCGCGGCCGGAGCACAAACACATTCCGAGGCGGAGTAGGAACGTCGACGCGACCACGACGCCCGACGATCACGGTCACCAGACGGGCCGGAAGTATCCGGAACCGCCAGGTGTCCGGAACGCTTGTTCTACTCGGTAGACGATGTTCTGGTCGGCGCGGTCACTGGGCATCATCCCTGGCCGCTGGCCGCGTGGCGACCGGGCGGACGGTGATTTCAGGGCCGGCAACCAAGATCGACCGGCTCGCGATCGGCGTAGAGCGTCCAGGTGCCCTGCGGTTCGGCGTACCGCTTCCCTACGGTGATCGTCATGTCGCCTTGATTCGCTTCCCGGGTAAGGGCGCAGCACAGGCCGACGCGCTTCGCGATGTGCCACATGTGGGACGTGACGTACTGCGGCGCCAGATGCCGGCCGTCGGGGCGGGTGAACATCAGCCCTTGCAGGTGGACCGGCCGGCCGTGCTGGTCGGGCAGCGTTCCGTTGTCCCACCAGGTAGCGATCCGCTTGCGGTCCGCATCCTGGGCAAGACGATGCAGGGCGAGTGAATTAAGCGTGGTCGGGTCGAGGTCAACCTTCCGCCGGCCGGACTTGATCTTGGGCGCCCACACACCGAGATCCCCGCCCGTGTCGGTGATCTGCTGGCGGATCGTGAGGACACCGGCTTCATCGTCGAGGCCATCCCAGGTAGCACCGCAGGCCTCACCCCGTCGAAGGCCATGAAGGGCGATCAGCTCGTACATCGCCGACAACGGGTCCATAGCCGCCTCGTCCAGGAAACGGCCGATGTTGTGCGCTTCCCACGGCTCGATCTCTGCCTGGTCGTTCTCCGGCAGTTCGACCCCACGGCACGGGTTGAACCCGATCAGCCGGTTGTCCACCGCATCGTTCAGCGCGGTCCGCAACGTTCCGTAGATCTTCGCCATGGTCGACGGGCCGGCCAGCCGGCGGGCACCTCTCCGCGCAGACCGACCAGCGGGGACAGCCACGACCACGCCCTAGCCTCAGCACCGGAGTCATCGCGAACGCCATCCGGCACGCCATCGTCACACGGATGCGCGGCCCGCATGTTTTTTCGTGCCACGCACCTTTTAGTGCTACGCTGCCGGCATGGCACAGCGGACGGATCCAGATCAACCCCAGGCGGGCATGCGCCTGCGGGAACGCAAGCGGGCGGTGGTTCGCGCAGCGCTCAGCGACGCCGCGCTTCGGCTCGCCATCGAGCGAGGCCTCGAACACGTGCTCGTCGCCGACATCGCGGCTGAGGCCGGAGTGTCACCCCGGACGTTCAACAACTATTTCTCCAGCAAGGAGGAGGCCGTCGTGGCCCCCGCCTTCGACCGGACGATGCACGTCATCGCCGCCTTCGAGCAGCGCCCGGCCGCGGAACCCCTGTGGCAAGCCGTGACCCGGTCCATCGTGGCCCAGTTCCCTACCGACGACCCTCCCGATACCGCAACCACCAGACAGGCTCGGCTGATCGCGGAAAACCCCGGCCTCTGGAGCGAACAACTCAAGATGTACGCCACCATCGAATCCCTACTGGCCGACGCGATCGCGCGGCGACTGGGCGTCGAGCGACACGAGGACCTCCTTCCAGGCCTGGTCGCCGCCGCAGCCATCGGCGCCTCACGCGTCGCGTTCGACCACTGGTCCGCCGGCGCCACCGACAGCGCGTTGCGCTCGGCGATGACCCAGGCGCTCGACCAGACCGGCGCGGGCTTCCCCGACGCCACGAGCGGCCGGCCGTCGCCATGACGACAGCCGCTCGACCGCCGTCAGCTGGCCGACTTCGCTTCTACCGCGTCATGAACCCCGTCATGCGGTTCATGGTTCGCCGCGGCGCCGGTGGCCGGGGAGTCGACCTGCTCCGAGTCCTCCGCGTACGAGGGCGCACCACCGGGCGACTCTACGAAGTGCCCGTACGTGTCACGATCCTCGATGAACAGCGCTACATCATGACCATGCTCGGAGACGCCGAATGGGCCCGCAACCTGCGAGCCGCCGGCGGCGGAGAGCTAATCCTGGGCGCCTCCGTCGAACAGGTAGCGGCCTACGAACTCCACGGCGTCGACAAAACCACATTCCTGACCCGATGCTCCACCTATCCACAGTTCGAAAGCCGAGCCCGCGCCACACTCAAATTCGCCTTCGACCACCCGACGAAGCAGCTGAACCAGACCGACATCGCGCTACTCGCACAAGTCTGGTACGTCTTCCGGTTGGACGTTATCGACCCTCCCGAGAACAACTTCCGATAGGGCCCACCAGATCACCGACATCGCGACTGCGGTGGCCAACGCGTAGTGCAGGTCGGCGGCAAGCCGCTCCCCGGCGCTGATGCGGCCACTGGACCGTACCCGCTTTAGTGGACACTCGGTAAAGCTGCCCGATTGATCGGGAGCGCGAGATATGGGATCGACACGCCGTGCATGTACCGAGGAGTACAAGGCGCAGGCGGTAGCTTTCGTCGTTGATGGGGGCCGCTCGGCCGCTGAGGTCGCCCGGAACATCGGCGTCCACGAGATGACGTTGGGAAAATGGTTGAAGAAAGCACGGGACAAGGCCGAGGCGGCCCAGCCATCGGACACGGAGCTCACCGAGTCCGAACGAGCCGAACTGGTCCGGCTACGCGGCGAAGCCAAAAATGCGACGGCCACAATCGCTGAACTACGGATGCAGGCGGAGTTCGCAAAAAAGTAGCGACCTGATTCGCGAGCGAAAAGCAGCGACATTCGCTGCCATCGCGGACTGGGCTGCCTCCGACAAGTTCCCCGTCGCGTTCATGTATACCGAGCTGGCCGTGTCCCGGTCCGA
>NZ_CAUVXI010000229.1:0-7752 GCF_963555845.1 Protofrankia sp. Cas8
GTTCTCAATGCCATGGGCACAGGTGCGGGCCGCCTCCCTCCGCAGCTCCGCCGCATCCAGCGCCAACCGCCGGGCCCGGGCCCGATCCGCACCCGCCACCTGCCCCCGGGCGGCCGCCGCCCGAACCTGCCCGGCCACCGCCGCCGCATCCCACATCGCCGTCACCGCACCGATCGAACCCTCGGACAGCTCCGCCCGCGGCCACAACAACCACTCCCGATCCGGCGGCAGCAACGCCCGCACCTCACCCAACGCCACCTGATAGCGACCCTCGGCGTCCAGGCCGTCGCGCAACGCACCCCCCGCCCGGATCTTCGCCTCGGTCAGACCGTTCGCATAACCGAACAGCGCCTCCCCACACCCCCGATAGGCACGAGCCAGCCGGGCCAACCCGTCAGGTAACTCCACCAACGCCTCGGTGAACGCCGGCGCGTAATCACCGGCCATCGCCAGCTCGCCACCACTGCTCGCGATCGCCCGCAACCGCGCGGTGTTGTGTTCGGCGACCTCGGCCTGGTGCTGCAACCGGACGGCCATGCCCCGCACCGCATCCGGATCACCTGGAGTTGGATCACCCTCCAACCCCAGGACATCCCAGTCACTCACCGCGGTTCTCCCTGTTCGCCCAGGCTTCGTCCGCCGAACGCCTACTCAGCCGCCCGCCGACTGGCAGGACCATCTGCACTGAGAACGTATCGGGCAGGCCATGCCATTTCCACCGGTATCCGTCTTCCACTGGCATCGGTTTCCACGGGCGCCGGTCGACACGATCGGCGCCAGTGTGTCGTCAGGTACGCCCATCCGGCCGAAAACCGTACCTGACGACAAACAAACGCCGATCATCACCGCCAGCAACAGATGCACACCGTGACAGCGCATCGTGCGCTCATCGGCTGTATCGAGCAACGCCCAACCATGATAGCGATCATGGACTACCCCAGCCAATAGGCGCTTGACACTGCGCCTGACGGAAGGCAATCATGTCTGACATGACAGCTGGGCAGGCGTCGATCAACGCTCGCGATCTCAGTCGCCGCGCGGCGAGCGTGCTCGACCGCGTCGAGCGCGGCGAGCGGCTGATTGTGACGCGTGACGGGGAACCGATCGCAGAGATCATTCCTATCGCCCGTACCCAACGCCTGCTCGCCCGCTGGGTACGGGACGGCCTCATCCCTGAACCGCCCCCGGCGGGCTACGCCACGGCCACGGCCGTGGCGAGCGCCGCACGAGACCTACCCTCGGTCCCGGCGGGCAGGACCGCCACAGACGTTCTGCTCGACATGCGCGAGGACGAACGTTAATGATCTACCTGGATACCAGTGCGGTCGTCAAGCTCCTCCGCCGTGAGACGGAAACGGACGCGCTGGTCAAGCATCTCGACGCACACCCCGACCACAATCTTCTCACGTCTGCGCTGACCACCGTCGAGGCCACGCGGGCTCTGACCGCGATCGGCGCGGCGGACGTCGCAGCCCGTGCCATCCGCCGGTCGGACCATATCGAGATCGGCGACAGCACCATCCCCGCCGTCTCGGTGACGGCGACAGTCCTCGACCTCGCGCGCACTGTGCCCCCAGCGGTGCTCCGCTCGCTGGACGCCATCCATCTGGCCACCGCACTCCTCGCCGGCGACGATCTCCACCACCTCATCACCTACGACAAACGGATGATCGCCGCAGCAGAGGCCGTCGGCCTGCGGACCTCCACGCCGTCCTGAACAGCCGATAACCCACATCAGCGGGTACCGTCCACCGGCAAGATCGGCGCGAGTTTGTCGTCAGGTACGCCTATCCGGCCGAAAACCGTACCTAACAACAAACAAACGCCGATCATCACCTCCACGTTCACAGTCAGCGATGAGAACCAGCGGCAGCCTGGGAGGTTTTTACTTCCTCGCTCGTCGGGAAAACTTTTGAGGCAGCACGCCCGAATTCCAGAGAGCATCGAGCCGTTCAACCCTGGCGAACTGTCGACCGCTACCACCGTCTACCTACCCGATCACCTCCACGGTCCGACGACCGCGCCTTTCGGATTTCCGGGAGGTGGATTCGGGCGCAGGTACTACGACATCCGCGCGATTCCCGGTTACAGTCAGGCTGAGTATCACACAGCCGCCGGTTTCGTCTTCGTGGCCTGTGACCATTTGTTCGTCGGCGACAGCGCCAGGCCCGACGATCCCCTGGCACTGACCTATGAGAACCTTGCGGCCGCCAACCATGCCACCGTCGAGGAGATCGTCGCGAGACTCGGCGCCGGCACGCTGGCGTCGGATATCCCGCCGATCGACGTCACGAAGGTCGCTGGAATGAGCCAATCCATGGGCGGCTGCCTGCTCGCCGTTCAGCAGGCCAACCACCGCACCTTCGACGACGTGGCCTTTCTCGGATGGAGTGGGATCTACACCAATTTCCCAGCGCCCGACGGCAGCCGGATCACCTAGCCGATGCCGCCCCGCGGCACCGACCTGCGGCACCGACCTGCGCCCGATCGCAGATCAGGTTCTCGGCGTCGCGACCCCGGACGAAGATCAGTTCCTGTTCTGCTTCCACTGGCCGGTCGCGGTGGCTGGCGGCGCGGGGACCAGCGCCGCCAGCGATGTCGCTCAGCCCCAGGCTCCCGCCACCTGCCTGGTGGCGACGTTGATGCGGTTGAACACGTTGGTCGTCGCGATCGAGAGGATCAGGGCCGCGAGCGCCTGCTCGTCAAAGTGCCGGGCGGCGTCGTCCCAGAGCTCGTCCGGCACCGGGTCCGCCCGGTCGCTGAGCCGCGTGACAGCCTCGGTGAGCGCCAGCGCCGCACGTTCGGCATCGGTGAAGTACGGCGCCGCCCGCCAGGCCGCCACCGCGAACAGCCGCTCGTCGGTCTCGCCCGCCTTCCTGGCGCTGCGTGCCCCCCCGTCCACGCAGGAGCTGCAGCCGTTGATCTGGCTCGCGCGCAGGTGGACCAGCGCGAGCGTCGCCGCCGGCACACCGCTCTGCTCGATCGACGCGTTCAGAGCCCCGATGGCCTGCATCGCACCGGGAATGATCATCGCTGGGTTCTTCATCCGTGGTTCCATGGCTGCTCTCCTCCAAGGCCTGTCACATCAGGCGGATTTCGTCGGTCACTGGTATGACAGGCCGCGACGGAGGAATGTGACCGATGGACGAACAGCAGTGGCTGGCAGAGCGTTTCGAGGAGAGCCGCACGCATCTGGGGGCGGTGGCCTACCAGATGCTCGGCTCGCAGGCCGAGGCCGACGACGCGGTACAGGACGCCTGGCTGCGGTTCAGCCGCTCCGACACCAGCGGCGTGGCGAACCTGCGCGGCTGGCTGACCACGATCGTCGCGCGGGTCTGCCTGAACATGCTGCAGTCACGCAGGTCCCGGCGGGAGGAACCGCTGGACGAGCACGTACCTGACCCGGTCGACGGGATCGATCCCGAACGCCAGGCGATCCTGGCCGACTCGGTGGGCTCCGCGCTGCTCGTCGTGCTCGACACGCTGGTGCCCGCCGAACGGCTCTCGTTCGTGCTGCACGACATGTTCGCCGTCCCCTTCAGCGAGATCGCTCCCATCGTCGAGCGGTCCCCGGCGGCGACACGGCAGCTGGCCAGCCGCGCGCGTCGTCGGGTACAGGGCACACCCACAACCCCCACGGATCTGACCCGCCAGCGTGCGGTTGTCGAGGCCTTCCTCGCCGCATCGCGCAACGGCGACTTCGACGCGCTGCTCGCACTTCTCGACCCGGACGTCGTGCTCCGCGCCGACCCGGCCGCCGTGCAGGCCGCCGCGGCCAGGCGGGCCGCGGGTGCGCCAGCCCTGGCCGAGGAGGTCCACGGAGCGGCGGCCGTGGTCGACACGTTCTCGGGGCGCGCCCGAGCCGCACAACCGGCTCTCATCGACGGAGCCATGGGCGCCGTGTGGGCTCCGCGCGGAACACCGCGGGTCGTGTTCGACTTCACGATCATCGCTGGGAAGATCGTCGCGATCGACCTGCTGTCCGATCCCGAGCTGGTCGGTGGGCTCGACATCACGATCATCGGCGATGTGCCGGCGGGTATGGACTCCTGAACCGGGGAATGGCGCTCGGAGACCAGGTCACCGAAGCAGCGTCTACATTCCTCCGCGTGGCACCCTGAAGAATTGGCATTTCCTCAGGGTGCGACGCGGAGGAATGTAGAGTGGCCGTATGGGCACGAAGATCGGGCAGGTTGCCCAGGAGCTGGCCCGCACGAATCCGTGGTGGCGGACCGTCGAGTGGGCAGCGACGGATCCGGACCTGCGCGCCGTGCGCGACACCGGCCTCGGGTACCGGTCACCATGTCTGGACGGGCTGGTCGACGGGGGTCTCTACCTGCTGCGGGGACCTCGCCGGGTGGGCAAGACGGTGGCCGTGAAGCAGACCATCGTCGATCTGGTCAGACGCGGGACGCCACCGCAGGCGATCGTGCGGATCGCGGCGGACGTGTGGTCGGCGGAGGACCTGCGGACTGTCGTCCAGAACACCGCGCTGCCACCGGTACCGCCGGGCACCGCGCGGTGGTGGTTGTTCGACGAGATCACCGGGACGACCGGTGACTGGGCGGCGCAGATCAAGTGGTTGCGGGACAACGACCCCGAGTTCGCGGTGGCCACCGTGGTGTTGACCGGGTCGAACGCGGCGGGCCTGACCGCGTCCGCAGGCGTGCTCGCCGGCCGACGCGGACGCATCGACCATGGCGACCGCACCCTGCTGCCGCTGGGGTTCCGGAGCTTCGCGCGGCTGCTGCGACCCCACCTGCCGGACCTTCCCGCTGTCGACCTCGCCCACCTGCGGGGAGAGGCGGCCCGTAGAACATACGCCGATCTGTTGCCGTGGCTGGACGATCTGGTGCTCGCCTGGGAGACCTATCTGATGTACGGCGGATTCCCGATTGCCGTGGCGGCGGCCCGCGCCGGTGAACCGGTGCCGGCGTGGTTCATCGACGACGTCTTCAACGTCGTGTTCCGCGACGCTTTCTCGGCGTCCCAGCTCAGCCAGACCGGCACCGCTGCCCTGGTGGAACGACTCATGCGGTCGATGGCGGCTCCCGCCAACATGAGCAGGATCGGTGCTGACCTGGATCTCAAACACGACGTGGTAGCTCGCCACGTCCGCTATCTCGGCGACGCCTACCTGCTCTGGCACTGCCCGCAGAAGGCAGAACGTGCCTGGACGGCCCGGGAACGCGCCCAGGACAAGCTGTACGCAATCGATCCACTGGTTGCGCGGCTGGCTCACCTGCGCAACCCCGCCCGATCCGACATCGACCTCACCGTGCTCGCTGAGATGCAGACCGGCCTGGCCCTGCAGCGCTGTGCCCATGCCCGCGGTGTCGGATGGGCCGAGGACCTGTTTCTGTTCCACCTGCGTACCTCGTCCCGTCATGAGATCGACTTCGTCGCCGAGCAACTGGCCGGCACGGCGGTGGAGAGCAAGTACGTCGAGGGGGGCACCTGGCGAGGTGCGACCGCCACCATCAGCGCGTCCGGGTACGACGGACTATTGGTTACCCGTAATGTCCTGGACACCCGAGAGGAGAGCGGGCCTTGGGCGGTGCCCGCGGGAATTCTCTGCTACCTGATCGACACCTGAACTCCCCTCCTGTGTGTGCCCATTAGGGCAGGTACCGGTGCGCCGCCGTTCGCCCCGCATCGGGTGGTTTTCGGCTTGCGATGGCCCATAATCACGGTGGGATGGTCAATCTGGACGCGCACCCTTCGGAGGGCGACCGTGGAACACGACAACCTGGACGGTCCGCTGACCGCGGGAACCGTCCGTCGGAACACGATCGGCCGAACACCGGAAACGCGTCCCACGCACGACATCCTGCCGTCCATGGCCGGTAACGCCGCGTTCGCCAGACTCGTCCGCGACAGCCAGGCGACCGGTGCGTTCCGCGGAACACAGAACCCGACCGCCGCTGGCCGTTCGGCACTGCTCCGCGCCACCCTGCGCTCCCAGGGAGCCGGACCACTCGACCCGAAAATCGCCGACACCATCCAGGCCCGCCGCGGTACAGGATCACCACTGTCCGAACCGGTACGCGCCGAGATGGAAGGCCACCTCGAAGCCGACCTGTCAACGGTACGGATCCACACCGACAGCACCGCCGCGACGTTGAACCGGGCCGTACAGGCCGAAGCATTCACCACCGGCACCGACGTCTTCTTCGCCCCAGGCCGATTCGACCCATCCTCCCCGACCGGCCGCGGCCTGCTCGCACACGAACTCACCCACGTGGTCCAACAATCCGCCGGCGCCGCCGGCCCCGGCGGCACCGTCAGCCACCCCGACGACCCCGCCGAACTAGAAGCCGCCGCCATCGGCGCACAGGTAGCCCGCCAGGCCACCCCCATACCCGACGAAGAAGAAGAACCCGCTCCCGCCACCTGATCCGATCCCGGACAACCAGGACCGATCCTGAAGACCCGGCTACGAACAGCCGGCTACCCACCCAGCCGCCGACAAGATCAACGCAGGCGCCTTCGTCGCCCCGTTCAAACGTGACCGAATGACCTGGATCAAACCTTCGTTCCGCTGGATGGGATATCGATCCGGTTGGGCCACGAAGACAAACCAAGACAAGGTTCTCGCCATCGAGATCACCCGCGATGGCTACGACGGCCCTCATTTATCGAAGCGGCCGATAGGTCTGTACCGGCCTGCCTAATACTACAGCCACAGTGATCTCTATGTGGCTGCGACGGGCGTGGCGGATGCTCGAGCGGCACGTATCCGCCGGCGAAAGTGGTAGTAGCTCGCCCGCTCTTGGTGGCGTCGACGCCAGTCCGACCAGCGCCGAGTGACACTGAAAGGGATGGCCTCCTGCCAGACTTGGACAATAATATGACGGATCTCATTGAGAGTAAATGGGATCATCTTGTTCCTGGCCGGCGCGGGCGGATCGGCGATCGGAATACTGCCGTCGGGTTCGCGGGCGTAGCCGGTTGCGGTGGTCAGCCGTTCCTTTGGCGGCCTATTCTTCTCACGATTCTTGACCACGGTGACGGCGAGCCATGCGTGGGCGAACATGGACAGTGTTATGTGCCTGTACCAGGCACGGTAGAGCCGGACTTGGTAATGGTCCAGAGCGACTTCGTTCTTTCCGGACTGAAAACATTCCTCCACATTCCACCGGCGACCGGCGACCGTGACCAGGGCCGCCAGCGGAACAGGCCGGGGAGAATGGGTCAGGTAGAACGCCAGCTCCTTTTTCTCGCCGCGGGAACGCCGGACGAGAACCTGGCGCGGCCGTCCGGTGGGGCCGGCGGCGTCGGCGGTCTCGACCAGCGCCCAGTCGTAGAGCCGTGGCCCTTTCGAGCCGTCAGCACAGGAATACGTCTCCCACGCCGTGTCAGGCACCATGGCAGCGAGGGCGTCGACCCGGAATCGGCCTTGCGCTGTGGAGACCTCGGTATTCGTAGCGACGGCCAGAACATAGCCAATCTCGTGATCCTCGAGCCAGGTCCGGAGCTCGGGGGAGCGGCCGTAGACCTCGTCGCCGGCGACCCAGCCCAGCTGGGGATGGGCCTCGTGGAACCGGCGGACCATGACCAGCGCCAGCTCCGTCTTCGTCGCGAATGCGACGTCGTCCGGGATGCCCGCCTCCCTGCACCGTTCCCGGTCGTCCGTCCACTTCTCCGGCAGATACAGCTCGCGGTCGACATACGCCCGCCCCCGGCCGGACGCATAGACGGCGAAGACACCCACCTGACAATTCTCGATCCGCCCCGCGGTCCCGCTGTACT
>NZ_CAUVXI010000229.1:7824-8625 GCF_963555845.1 Protofrankia sp. Cas8
GACGTTGGACGCCCGCTGATGCGCGTCCTTTCTTCATGAATCCCGTCTCGTTCAAGACGAGCACTCCGTCGGGCTCGAACAGGTGGTCGATGACATACGATCGGATGACGTTACGTACGCCGTCGGCGTCCCAGGCGTATTCATTCAGCAAGCGCTGCATCTTCTGCGGCCCCCGGTCCTTGGCGTGCTCGGCGAGCGTCCACCCGTTCTTACGCTCGTTCCTCGACAACAGTCCGTCCAGGTAGGCCCACGCCTGCACTCTCGGCTGGTCACCGGGAAAACAGTGCGCGACACGGCCGAACAGCTCTGCAAGCCCGGCCTCCCATTCCGTGACGTTGTCCAGGGTTACGCTGTCAGTCGCGGCCACCGCGTCTTCCTCGTTTTTCTTCACAGAGCCGAGAAATCACGCGGTGGCCGCCCGCGCATCGCGCCACGCCGACGAGCCGGAAAGAGACCACACGGCGATCACTGTGGCTGTAGTACTAGGGCGAGGCGGGCACGAAATCTCCTCCAGGCAAGTAGAGGAGGCCATGGCGGCGACTCCAGAATGGGGGTAGGAGATAGTTGGCAGCTATCAGGACGCTTCGGGAAATCCTTGGCCTGACGAGGCTCTCGTTCACGGCCTTGTCGCTGACCCTTGGCCGCTTCTGACGGCTTCAGATGTCGTGGTCGGACCATGCGGGCGAGGGAACGGTCGCGGAGGTGGCCGCTGCGCGACGGCCATTTATCGCGCTTCCCCAGTCACGTCCGTTCGCCGAGCAGGCTGCCCAGGCTCAGGTACTACGCGAGTATCGACTACTG
>NZ_CAUVXI010000230.1:0-8517 GCF_963555845.1 Protofrankia sp. Cas8
GCGCCGGGCCGACGTGGTGGTCGTCGACCGGCTGGCCCCGCGGGCGCTGCTCGACGACCTCGGGTCCGGCGTCGAGATCGTGGATGCGGGCAAGGAGGTACACGGCCACAACATCACCCAGGATCAGATCAACCGTCTGATCGTTGACCGGGCCGGGCGGGGACTCGGGGTGGTACGGCTCAAGGGAGGAGATCCCTTTGTCTTCGGTCGCGGTGGTGAGGAGGCGCTGGCGTGCCTGGACGCGGGGGTGCCCTGCGAGGTTGTGCCGGGTGTGACGAGCGCGGTGGCCGTTCCGGCCTTGGCCGGCATTCCGGTCACCCACCGTGGGATTACCCAGGACGTCACGATCGTCTCGGGTCACCTCGATCCGTCCCATCCGGGCTCGACTGTCGACTGGGACGCCGTGGCGACCGGTGCCGGGACGATCGTCGTCCTGATGGGCGTCGGCGCGCTCACGCAGATTGCCGCGGAGTTGGTCAAGCGAGGCCGCGCGGGATCCACTCCGACCGCTGTGATCCACGGCGGGGGAACCGCTGATCAGCAGGTGGTGACCGGCCCCCTCGCCGACATCGCGGCCCTGGCCGCCGAGGCGGGCATCATGGCGCCATCCGTGATCGTCATTGGTGACGTGGTCGCGCTGCGCGAGATGCTGGCCTGATACCCGTGACCTGACCGGCCGAACAAGACCGGCCGAACAAGACCGGCAGCTAGCCGTGTCGAACAGCCAGCAGGGTCAGCATCAGCAGCACCGACACGATGACGATCAGCGCCTGGGGTGTGATCGTGATGGATGACTGGTGCATGGAGTCACGGGCTGCCCGGCAGGACGCACACCGTCCCTCGGCGACCTGGCCGGCACAGCGGGCGCATATCAGGTCCTCGCAGCACATGCCGTCGACCTCCTTGCGTCCGGTACTGGAAGCATCATCGCCCTCGGGGGCTGACCCGCACAATGTCTGGCGGTTCAGAAAAGTTCCGCCACCGTTCAGGCGGCTACCCCCTCTGTCTACCCACCGGCCCCGCCGCCACCCCTGGGCGTCAGGCCGGTGCTCCCCGCGGCCGCCGGAGGCGCGCAGAACGACGGTCGCGCCTCCTTTGGCCAGGTGCTCCCCGCGGCTGGCTAGCATCCACTGGTGACTTACAGTCTCAATGTGGATGCGAGGAGTGGCAAACGTGATTCGCATGACCTTGGTGACCAAACAGTATCCAGCGGGTGCGCGGCCCGCGTTGGATGATGTGACCGTCGAGATCACCGCCGGGGAGTTCGTCTTCCTGGTCGGTCCGTCGGGTTCGGGGAAGTCCACTTTTCTACGGCTGCTTCTGCGGGACGAGCGGCCGACCGCCGGTGTGGTCGAGGTTGCCGGCCGGGACCTGGCCGCCATCCCCGACCGTCGGGTGCCGTTGCTGCGCCGGCAGGTGGCGTGCGTTTTCCAGGACTTCCGGCTGCTGCCCGACCGGACGGTCGCCGGCAATGTGGCCTTTGCCCTGGAGGTCACCGGTCGGCCGCGCCATGTGGTCCGCACTCTCGTCCCCGAGGTTGTCGACCTGGTGGGACTGGCAGGTAAGGAGAACCGCTATCCCGACGAGCTGTCCGGCGGAGAGCAACAACGGGTCGCGGTGGCCCGGGCTTTTGTCGGGCGTCCGCGGATCCTGCTGGCTGACGAACCGACCGGCAACCTCGATCCGGCCACGAGTTCAGGGATCTTGAAGCTCTTGGACGCGATCAACCGGGCCGGGACGACCGTCGTCATGGCTACGCACAACGCCGCTGCGGTGGACGCCATGCGTCGGCGGGTCATCGAGCTCGAACACGGGGCGCTGGTACGCGACCAGGTGCGAGGCGTCTACGGACTGGCCCTGTAGGACATGATCGCTAATATGCGCGTCGGCCCGGTGCTCGCCATCGTTGTCACCAGCCTGCGGCGCAACCTGTCCATGACCCTCGGAGTGATCGTCACCGTGGCGATCTGCCTTACCCTGCTCGGAGCCGGCCTGCTGCTGCGGGCCCAGGTTCGCACCGTCGACGGGTTCGTTCTCGACCGGATCCAGGTCGTCATCGACCTCAATGACGGGGTGTCCAGCGCGGAGCGGGACGAGCTGGCCGCGGATCTGCGCGCCGACTCGTTGGTGCGGGCCGTCGTCTACGAGGACAAGGCGCACGCATTCGCGCGTTTCACCCGTGACTTCCGCAATTCGCCGGATGTCGTCAGTGGCGTGAGCGCGGATGATCTGCCCGCGTCGTTCCGTCTGACGCTTGTAGATCCACGCCGGTCCGGCGAGATCGTCGCGGATTACTCCGGAAGAGATGGTGTCGACCGGGTACGGGACCAGCGTGCGTTGCTCGCACCGCTCTACCGCTTCCTGCACGCGTTCGCGGTCGGGGCCTTCGTCCTCGCCGCGGTTCAGGCCTTTGCCGCGTTCGTGTTGATCTATACGATGATCCGGGTGTCCGCGCACGGGCGACGCCGGGAAACCGCGGTGATGCGGCTGGTGGGAGCCACCAACGCGACGATCCGTGCGCCCTTCGTCGTGGAGAGTGCAGTCACGGGCCTGCTCGGCGGGACGTTCGCGGCGATAGCGCTGATCGCCTGCAAGATTTATCTTGTTGATCATAGGTTTGCCCGGCAGACCACGTTTCCGCTCCTGGACTGGGGCGCGGTGTGGGCCGCCGCAGTCGGTGTTCTCCTGATCGGCTCCGCGGCGACCGCGTCCCTGGCTGTGGTCGCGCTCCGCCGGCACCTGCGGGTCTGACCCACGGCTGGCTCCGCCATGCCGTGCGGCCGACCTGCCGCGTGGCTGGCCTGCCATGCGGTCGGCTTGCCGTGCCGTCGGCGTAGCCTAAGTGGTCGAAGACGGCGTGAAGCTGCTGGAGAACCTGTCAGGAAGAGGAACACCGAACGTGGCGAAGGAGATCGGCAGGAAGCTGGTCGCACAGAACCGGCGGGCCCGACATGACTACACGATTCTCGACACCATCGAGGCCGGGCTGGTACTGCATGGCACTGAGGTGAAGTCGCTACGGGCGGGCCGGGCGTCGCTGGTGGATGCCTTCGCGCAGATCAGCGACGGGGAAGCGTGGCTGCACGGCATGCACATCGCGGAGTACGCAGAGGGTACGTGGACGAATCACACCCCGCGCCGGCGCCGCAAGCTGTTGCTGCACCGCGACGAGATCGCCAAGCTGGTCGGCAAGACCAAGGAGGGCGGCCTGACCATCGTCCCGCTGTCCATCTACTTCAAGGACGGCCGGGCAAAGGTGGAGGTCGCGCTCGCCCGTGGGCGCAAGACCTACGACAAGCGGCACGCGCTCGCCGAGCGGGACGCCACCCGTGAGGTCTCCCGGGTGCTGGGTCGGCGGGCCAAGGGCCGCGAGGACTGATCCGTGTCAGCCTGCACTGATCGGTGGCGACCATCGTGCGGGCACCGTCACCTGTCTCGCCAGCGGTACGGGCGCCGTCCGTCAGACCGGGGTGGTGGACAACCGGGCGTTCGTGGGAAGATGGGGGACGCGGCCGACGTTGGGTCGTGTGGGCGGTCGTCCAGGCGGCCCGCAGCAAGAGCGATCAGCGGTACTATCGGAGCAAGGGCAACACTCGACAGAACGAATACTGACAGAACACGGGGGTGACCGGCTTCGACTCCGGACGTCGAGGCAGGGGAAGCGGGCCGAGGATGAGCGGTTATCTCGATAACGATCCGCTCAAAGAAATAACTGCCAACAAGACGCAGTCTGTTCCAGCCGCTTACAGCCTCGCTGCCTAAGCGCTACTAAGGAACCGTCAGCCTGAGAGTTCCTCCGGCTCAGGGTCTGGCGTCGCTAGGAGGATCACTCTCTGACCCGGTCACGGGGTCAGATGGGACATCTCACAGTGACTGAGCCCACACCGACATGCCTGTGTGATTGGTGGGGCTGAGAAACAAGTAGCAGGCTGCGCCCGGAGAAGTCCTGTTGCGGTGCCGGAGGACGCGGGTTCGATTCCCGCCACCTCCACGAGCTGGTTGATGCTGTTCGCCGACGGTGGGTCGGCTTCCCGGGGGGCGTGATGTCTGCCCGGGAGGCGACCCCCCGGACCCCGGTGCGGGGCTTCGCCCCCCGGGCAGCTGGGCGTTCGGTGGTTTTCGTCGGTATAACGACCCTTTTTACCTACGCTCGGCCGGCGGCGGCACGAGGAGTAGGTGACTTTCGCGGCAATAGCGACGTCTTCTACCGACCGTCTCCGTTGGTGTCATCGGGCTGCCCCCTCAGCAGCCCGATGACACATTCGGAGGCCTCACCTCCACGGTCCACAATCGGTTCAGGGGCGGGAACCCGCCCGGGTACGGCGGGCGTAGCGCATTCCGGCCGGCGGTCCGGATGTCGTACCGCGTCGCGCTCGTTCGCTGAGTATGTACAGCACACGTCGCAACGCCAGTCCGGCGGCGTCTGAGCGGATGCTGACCTCCTTTTCTCCGCCCTCTCCGTCGCTCCCACTGGATATCAGCGGCAGGCCGTCCAGCCCGAATCGCTCCTGAAGCGCAATGTCCTCGGCCAGGATGGCCTGCTCGAAGCGGGCGGCGTTGGCCAGCCGCTCGGGGTCTCCGCCGAGGTCGTCGCGCAACAAGCGGGTGTAGACGCGGGTCGAGTTGGTGTCCTCGGGTTGTAGGCAGAAAAAGATCGTGTTTGTGCTGCCGGCGTCGGGATATTCCAGCACCAGGCGCAGTTGGAACGGTGGACGGTAAATGTAGGTCGACCGGCGGCGCTGAATCAATGGTCGCAGACCGGCTGCCACGCCCGGGTCCTCAGGGTTGGCGACGGTCTGGTTCATGCGCGCCCGGAATCCGTTGCCATCGGGAGTGATTTTGTATGGAGGGACGATCGTCTCCTCACCCGCGCCGATCGTGTCAGCGTGGACGAACGGGAGATGTGCGGTGTCGAGGAAGTTGTCGGCGAGCAGACCGGCACACGACGACGTCAGTACGACATCCAGCCACACCGAGTCAAAGGCGGGGTCGGCCGCCTCAGGCAGGTCGATGATGTCCGCGAACGGTTCCTCGGGCGCGAGCCATACCAGCCCGTGGCGTTCGACGGCACCCCACGCGGGGGTCGCCCGGGCCTGCTTGGGTGCGGGCACGCCCGGCCCGAGCGCGGGTACGGCCGTGCATTCCCCGGATGCGACGAAACGCCAGCCGTGATAGCCGCAGACAAGCTCGGGACCGTCCACCCGGCCGGCCGAAAGCGGCGCCAGGCGATGCGGGCACCGGTCGGCGAAGGCAACCACGTGGTCATCGAGCCGGGCGATCGCCCAGGGTTCACCGAGAAGGCGGACAGGCACCGGTTCGTCGCCGACGTCCGATGAGCGTGCAACCGGATGCCAGCCGCGTCGAAGAGAGGGATCTGTGTTTGTCAGCAATTGCGGAACGTCAACCACCTCCAGGAACAGGGGCCGTCGGATGACAGGCGCGGATGACAGGTCAGATCGCGTTCGCTGAAACGCATGCTCAGAGTATGACGATTCAATCCCGTTGATGTTTCGACTTCACCTCCCGAATGTGACGCAAAGTGACGGTGATTGACATCTCATCCGAGCTGGCATCAATGAAGCTGACGTGATGGTCGTCCCTTTTCCGGGAATTTCACGCACGCCTGGGTGCATGGCGGATACGGCGCGCCGTCAGTGCAGGTGGGCGGCGTTCATTTCGCGTTAAGGGGGCTGGTGGCCGGCCGTTGTCGGCTCTCATCGGGTCCGGCCAGCGGCAAACACCGAAGACCTCTCCCGTTGCCGATGGTGAACATGCGCGTAACCTCGCGGCTCTATCGTCGGTGGGTATGTGGGTTGCGCGCGGCCGACCGTCATCCCTGCCAGCGTCCCTGCCCGGCTGCCTCGGCGCCCCGCGGCACCCGGCGTCCCGAAGACGGCGCGATCATGAATCATCCGCCCGGACCAGGTGTGCCACATGATCGTGGCAGCTCCATCTCAACTCGCCGGCCGGGCCGGTCGGGCCGGTCGGGCCGGCGACCCCGCCGCCGGCCCGACGACCCACATGTACCGGCCCCTGACCGTCGCCGAAGTCGTCGACGCCCTGGCCGACGGGGATGGCGAGCTCCTGGCCGGCGGCACCGATCTGGTACCCGCGCTGCGTGCCCGCCGGCGGGACCCGGCTCGGATCGTCGCCCTGCGCCGGGTCCTGGAGCTGCGCTCGCGCGGGGCCAGCGCAAATCTGTTGATTATCGGCGCCGGTGTCACCTATCACGATCTGACGGGCTGGTCGCTGTCACCGGGACTGGCGGCGACGGCGCGGGTGGTCGGCTCGCCCCAGATCCGCAACACGGGCACGGTGGGTGGGGCGCTGGGCACCGCCAACCCGCGGGGAGACCTGTTGACCTTCCTGTCCGCGGCCGACGCCGAGGTGGTGATCCACAGCGTGCAGGGGGTGCGGACCGTGGACGTCCCGTCTTTCCTGGCCACCGGTCTGGATCCGACCGAGCTGGTCACGGCCGTCCGACTGCCCCGCCCATGTGGACCGCAGGTCTATGTGAAGATCGGTTCCCGGCAGGCTGCATCGACGGCGCTGGTCTCGTGCGCGCTGGTTGTCGACCGGGTGCATGAGCGGGTGAACTGCGCGATCGGCGGGGTTGCGGGCCGTCCGACGCGTCCGCGTGCCGCCGAGGAGTTCGTCCGCCAGGGCATCGACTGGGCGGCTGGCACGATCGCCGCGGATGTCGCGGCCGGGTTCGGCGAGCTCGTGGCGCAGGCCGCCGCGGTCGTGCCCGATCCCCTCCCGGACGAGGTGGGCGGGTCGGCGGCCTACCGCCGGCATGCGGCCGGAGTGCTCGCGGCCCGCGCGGTGGCCCGCTGCCTGTCGGCTGCGGCTCCGGCCCTGGCTGTGGCTCTGGATGCGCCCCCGGATGCGCCCCCGGGGGCGGCGGGATCAGAGGCCGGCGGGTGGGGTCGGAAATGAACGCCGAGACTGGCGCCGAGACCGGCGCCGAGACTGATCCGCAGGTGTCCTATCACCTGCACATCGACGGGGTGCTGCGGCCGGTTACCAATGCCTGGTTGTCGGAGTCCCTGCTCGGCGTGCTGCGTGACCACCTGGGCGTGATGTCGGTCAAGGACGCCTGTGAGCAGGGCCGATGCGGCTCCTGCTCGGTGCTCATGGACGGCCGGCTGGTCGCGGGTTGCACGGTGCTCGCGGCGGACGCCGCAGGCGCTCAGATCACGACCGTCGCCGGGCTGGGCCCGGGCGGCCCGGCCCGGGCGGTGCGGGCCGCGTTCCTCGCCCACGGGGCCGTCCAGTGCGGCTTCTGTACGCCGGGGTTCGTCGTCGCCGTGACCGATCTGCTGGCCCGCCGTCCGGGCGCCGACGAGGACGAGATCAGGGAGGCCTTGGCGGGCAACATCTGTCGGTGTACCGGCTACGGGCGGATCATCGCCGCCATCCGGTCCGTCCAGGACGCCCGCCGGTGATCGATGGCAGGCTGTGGGCCGATGACGCACTCACGTTCACCCGGTGATCAGGCGTCCAGCGATCAGGCGTCCAACGATCAGACGCAGACCGATCAGGGCGTCGGTAGGTCCGTGCCCCGCCCGGACGGCGCGGCCAAGATCGACGGGACGTTCCCGTACGCCGGTGATCTCTTCCTGCCGGGGATGCTGCACGCTCGGACGTTGCGCAGCCCCCACCCCCGGGCCCGGATCCGGCGTATCGACACGGCCGCAGCCCGGCGCATACCGGGCGTGGCGGCGGTCGTGACCGCGGCGGACGTACCGGGCCGGGCGACCTACGGCCTGATCGTCGCAGATCAGCCGGTGTTCGCCGGCGATGTCGTGCGCTACCAGGGTGAGCCGGTTGCCGCGGTCGCAGCGCGCGACGCCCGCACCGCCGCTCGGGCGCTCGCCGCCATCGACGTCGACTATGAGCCCCTACCGCCGGTGACCGATCCCGAGTGGATCGTGGACGCCGGCGGTGACGCCGATCCGTTGCATCCCGACGGCAACATCTTCCGCGAGATCCATCTGCGGCACGGTGAGCCGGACACCCGTGGCGAGGTCGAGGTCAGCGACTCCTACGTGGTGGGCATGCAGGACCAGGCCTTCCTCGGCTGCGAGGCCGCGCTGGTGGTGCCGGCGGCGGACGGCGGTGTCGACATGCGGGTCGCCACCCAGTGGCTGCACTCCGATCGCGAGCAGGTCGCGGCATGTCTGGGCATCCCCGAGTACCGGGTACGGCTCACCCTCGCCGGGGTCGGCGGAGCCTTCGGTGGACGCGAGGACATCACCCTGCAGATCCACGGCGCGCTGTTGGCACGGGTCACCGGGCAGCCGGTGCGGATCCGCTACGACCGGGTCGAGTCGTTCCTCGGCCATCCGCACCGGCATCCGGCTCGGCTGTGGTTCCGTCACACCGCGTCGGGCGCCGGGCAGCTCGTCAGCGTCCACGCGCGTGTGATCATGGATGGTGGGGCGTACGCGTCATCGTCCCCGGCGGTGCTGACCAACGCGGTGACGCACGCGGCAGGGCCCTACCGGGTCCCCC
>NZ_CAUVXI010000231.1:0-7766 GCF_963555845.1 Protofrankia sp. Cas8
CGGACATCATAAAGATCGCCATGTTGGGCGTCGATCGGGCGCTGCGGGAGCGCAGACTGCGGTCCCGGCTGTTGCTCCAGGTCCATGACGAGCTTGTGCTGGAGATCGCTGCGGGTGAGCGCGCCGAGGTCGAGGCGCTGGTACGGACCGAGATGGGAGCGGCCTACCAGATGTCGGTTCCTCTCGACGTCAGTGTTGGTTGCGGCCTGACCTGGGACGACGCCGCCCACTGACCTCGCGTCGCCCTCGCGGCGATCTCGCGGCGAGGCTGTGCGCTCACTGTCTGCGCCTATCAGCGCCCGACGGTGTAAGTGGTGGCGCTGGGTTACGGTGATGGGGCGGCGTTGTCTCTGGGTCGTGAATCGAAGATTTTTGGCCCGTTTGGTCGCTCTCGGTAGTTGTCGGGGCCCGGTGGTTGCCAGGGTGCTGTCCCGCCGGGCGGCGGCACCTTACCCCCGACGGCAGGAGGATCGTTCACCATGAGCGTTCCGTCCTTCACGGATCGACGGCGATTTCTGGTCATACTTTCCGTCGGGGGAGTCTTCGCCTTCTCCGTCCTCGCGCTGCTGCCCTGGTCGCCGGGGCAGAACCAGCTGGGGACCTGGCTCGCCGTGGCGATAAGCATCGCCAACCTGGTTGCCGCGCTGCTGTTGCGACGCATCCGGCCGATGGCTCACCACATCCTGGTGCTCTCCTCGGTCCTCGCGGTCACGATTGCGCTGTGTGACAGTGATTCCGGCAGGGACGCCGACCTCTATCTGCTCTGGTACGCCTGGATCGCCGCCTATGGCGCGATGGTTCACAGACTGTGGGTGGCCCTTGTCCATGCCGCGCTCATCAGCGCGGGGGCCGTGGCAGGCTTCGCGATCGAAGGCGATCTCGGTGTCGCGATGCCCGCGGTCGTGATGACCGTCTTCACCGTCAGCGGGACGACTCTGGTTGTGTACGGGTTCGGCCGCTGGAGCCAGCTGCTGGTGGACCGGGATCCGCTGACGGGGCTGGCGAACCGGGCCGGCCTGGCCCGGGTGGCCCAGCCCGCGATCGCCGCGGCGATCGCCGCCGGTCACCACGCCGTGCTGGTGCTCCTTGACATCAACCGGTTCCGCGAGGTCAACGACGCTCTTGGTCATGACGCCGGCGACCGGCTGCTGCAGGCCATCGCGATGCAGTTGCACAGCGTACCCGTGGACCCTGCCTTCACCGGCCGCATCGGCAGCGATGAGTTCGCGGTCGTCATGTGTGGGGTTGAGCTGCCCGACGAGCCCGAGGCCGCACGTGATCAGATGCGCGCCATCGGCCGAATGGTGATCAGTCAGATCCTCGGTCCGTTCCGGATCGACGGCGTCGAGGTCGAGGTCGAGGCCAGCGCCGGTGTCGCGGTCGCCCCGCTGCACGGCGCGAGCCTCGACGCCCTCCTGCCGGCGGCGGACGCGGCGCTGCACGCGGCCAAACGGGACGGCGAACGGGCCGGTGTGTGGGACCCGGGCATGGCCGGCGTCCGGCCGTGGGAACTCGCCCTGCACGCGCAGCTGCGCGCCGCCGTCGCCGGTGGCGAACTGGTCCTGCACTACCAGCCGCTGCAGTCCGCCCATACCGGGCGCATCGCCGGTGTAGAGGCACTGCTGCGCTGGGCGCACCCCGATCGCGGTCTGCTGGCCCCCGGAGCCTTCCTGCCGATGGCGGAACGGTCCACTCTGATCATCGATGTGACCGAGTGGGTGCTCAACGAGGCGCTGCGCCAGTGCGCCGACTGGGCGTCGGCCGGCCACCACGTACCGGTGTCGGTGAACCTCTCGGCGCGGATGCTCGTCCGCGACGATCTGCCCAACCTGGTTTCGGACACGCTGTCCGTGCACGGCCTGCCCGCAGACGTCCTGACGTTGGAAATCACCGAGAGCGCACTGGTCACCCAGCCGGCCCGGGCCGCGGCGATGCTGCGGGAACTGCGCACCCGCGGGGTGACGTTGTCGTTGGACGACTTCGGAACGGGTTACAGCTCGATGGAGATCCTCAAGGCGCTGCCGTTCGACGAGGTGAAGATCGACCGGGGGTTCGTCTCCGACGCGCACGGCAGCCTGCCCGACGTCGCGATCGTCCGTACCGTCCTGGAGCTCGGCCATCGCCTGGGGCTACGGGTCGTCGGCGAGGGCGTCGAGGATGCCCGGGCCCTGCGGGCTGATGGAGCTCGGATGCGATCTTCTCCAGGGGGAGGCGATCTCGCGGCCGCTGCCTCCCTCGCCCGAGCTGCTGGCGCTGCTGACCGCGCAGGCCTGCGCGGTCGTCGCGGCCGTTCCCGGGCCCGCCGCGACGGTGCAGGCCGATTCGGTGGCGGGCCCCGATCGGGTGGTGGGCCCCGATCGGGTGGTGGGCCCCGATCGGGTGGTGGGCCCCGATCGGGTGGCGCGGCCGTGCCCGCCGGAACTGGTCATGGCCGGACCGCCCGTTGTCAGGCCGGCTGACGAACCCGCCCGGATCGCCGCGCTGCGCCGGTACGAGATCCTCGATTCCGACAGCGAGCCTGAATTCGACGAGATCGCCGCGCTGGCGGCCCGCCTGTGCGACACCCCGGTGGGACTCGTCGCGTTCCTGGACACCGATCGGGAATGGTTCAAGGCCTGCCACGGCTCGACGGTGACCGAACGACCGCGCGATGTGTCGGTCAGTCAGTGGGCGCTCGCCGAAACCGGGGTCTTCGAGATTGCGGACATGGCCGCGGACCCCCGCTTCATGCGCCTGGCCAGGATCGGGCCGCGCCGGTCATTCCGTTTCTACGCCGGAGCGCCGATCACCACCCCTGATCGCAAGGTGATCGGGCACGTCGTGGCGGTGGACCGTATTCCTCGTGCTCTCACCCCCGGCCAACGCGAGTCGCTCGCCGCCCTGGGACACCAGGTCATGCAATTACTGGAGGCCCGCCGAGCCAACCGGATGCTGGCGGAGGTGACCGGGGCGCTGGGCGTGCTGGACCAGTTCTGGTATCCCGATCACCTGGATGCGGCCGGGTCGACGGTCGCCGAGGTCTCCCGAGCGCTTCTCGACGCGGATGCGGCCAGCCTACTGCTCGCTGACCTTCCCGGATCGACGGTGTTCCACGTGGTGGCCACCGCGACGAAGTCGGACGAGGACGGAGCGACGAAGTCGGACGAGGACGGAGCGACGAAGTCGGACGAGGACGGAGCGACGCCCGCGGAGCGGTTCACCGGGCGCGACACCGTCGGCATCGGGGCCGTCCTGCGTACCAGGGCGCCGGTGTTCCTGGCCGACGTCACATCCTCGACGCTGTTCCCGGCGGACGTCGTGCGGCGGCTGCGCATCGCCTCTGCGCTGCTGGTGCCGCTTCCCGGTGAGGGCGGCCTGATCGGGCTTGTGGTGGCCCGCTGGACGGTCAGGCGGGACGAGCCCGACCAGGCGGGCCTGCGCGCGGTCACCCTGTTGGGCGGTCAGGCCGGTCATACCCTTGCGCGGTTGCGACGGGCACAGGTCCGCGTCCGGGAGATCGGTATCGACCCGGCAACCAGCCTCACCAGCCGCGAGCGCTTCCTGGCGATTCTGCAGGGCCTGCCCGCGCGAACCGTCCTCTGCCTGTTCGCGGTGCTCGGTGCCCCATCGGAGCCGGGTTCGGACCCGGGTTCGGACCCGGACGGCATCTGTGGCGACGAGCACATCCTCACACAGTTTGCCGGCCAGCTGCGTGCGGCCGCCGGTCCCGGTGCGGAGCTGGGGCGTTGGTCGCACAACCGCTTCGTCGTCGCCTTCCCGGGTGGGAGCCAGGTCGGGTCGAACGAGATGATCGCCCGGTTGCGGGTGTCATGGGATGGGGAGCCGAGGCCGTCGTTCGTGGTCGGCACCGCGGTGACCGAGGTCGATCAGCCACCGAGCGCCGCTCTGTGCGGTGCTGAGAATGCGCTGCGGGCCGCTGCGCGAGCCGTTGGCCGCACTGTGGTGTCACGGGTGAACGGTGGGTCGCGCGGCATCGCCGCCGGTGACCGCGCCGGTGACCGCGCCGGTGCCCGGGCCTGACGGGCCGGCGGTGACATCGGCGGTGACATCGGCGGTGACATCCGCGGTGAGATCGTGTCGGTACCGGTGTTGCACCGCCGTGACGAGGACGTCGGCACCCAGGAGCAGAACCGCGATCCAGGACACGGTCGCGACCCGCGCGAAGGCCCTGACCCACTCCCCGTCGCTGGGCAGGCTGTGGCGCAGCTGGACCTGGATGACATAGGTGGCGCTCAGGGTCAGCACGGCCACCGGTCCGAGCGTGAGCAGGGTCCGGCCCCGGGGCAGGAGTAGCGCGGCCAGGGTTGCCAGCCCGGTGGCGATACTCGCCGCCGGGTTCACCAGTGCCATGGCGATCAGGGCAGCCACCGTCGCTGTGAGTACCGCGACCATGACCGGTACCCGCGGGGCCCGCGGCGCCGGCGATGCGAACCGGGGTAGCTCGGCGGTCACCGGATCGGCCTGCGTGCGTGATCGCCGGCGCCTTCTCGCCGTCACGACCATCAACACGACGCAGGAGGTCAGCGCGATGCCGGAGAGCGCCAGAGCACGGCGCACCAGCCGTTGGGGGGTCCAGCGCAGATCGACGGTGAAGCTGGACGCGGTCGGAGTGATCCGCCAGCCGTTGGCGTAGCCGTCCACCAGTCGTGGCGCGCCGTAGTCGCTGGTCGTCGATCCTCCCGTTGAGGTTCCCCGTGAGGTCGCCTTCCAGCCGGCGGACAGGCTCTGCCCGAGCACCAGCCAGAACGGTGTGCCGGGTTCGGCGTTGGTGACCCGCAGGGCGAACGAGGTGTCGCTCGATCCGGTGACCGCCACCGCCGGCGCGCGGGTGGTGCTCGCGCCCGATGATCGGACCGGGGTGCTCAGGGCGGCCGGTGCGACCGAGCCGGCGGCAGTGATCGGCGACGCGCCACCACCGGGCTCGGAGGCCAGTACAAGGCGGTCCAGATCGTATCCGACGCCGGCTCCCGCGATGGTGCGTAGCACGTGGTCGCCGGGTCCCAGGGTGATGGGGTCGCCGCAGAGCGACACCAGCAGGCCCTTGCGGGCGAGCGCGTCGGCGCTGGAACCGGTGATCCGTACCGGGACCGGGCGTCCGTCGAGCGTGAGGAGATCGCTACGGCATGCGCCCGGCAGGGTTGCCGTCGCCGGGGGAACCCGCAGGCCGGCGAGGTCGACCTCGGCCAGTCCCACCGGCATCGTGATCAGCTGCTGGCTGATCGGGTCCCGGGTGGTGACCGACCGGATGTCGTCGACCACAAGGCGGATGTTGCTGCCCCGGACGGGGGGAAAGGAGAGGGTGACCGTCCGGCTGGCGCCTGGCTGTCCGATCCTGGCGCCCGGCATGTCGGTGATCGGCGGGATGGTCAGCGTGTCCACCCGCTTACCGTCCACGACCAGCCCGAGTGTCCTCGGCACGGAATGGCGCCCGTCGGCCACCACCGACAGGGTCAGCGTCGAGAAACTCACCGGCTTCGGGGAGTTGACCTGGATCCAGGCGTCGGTCTGCATCCCGAAGCCGGGACTCCACAGCGTCGCCGGGTCACCGTCGAACGCGCCGGCGCTGCCGGCAGCCAGATCACCGGGCAGCCGCCCGGACGATTCGGTGGTCACCGTGTCCGAGGGCCGGCCGGTGGAGGTACCCAGGATCAGGTCGTTGGCATAGGCGGACGCGCGGGCGGTGCCGGTGAGCGCGAAGGTACGCGCGGTGGGCAGGGTGAACACCCGCGCCATGGTCGCCTCGGCGTCGGATCGGAACGGTTCGCCCGGGTTCGCCCGGTCGCGGGTGACCTGCAGCATGAGCCGGTGTTGCACCGATGCCGTGCCCGCCGCGGTCAGCAGGTCGGTCGGCATCCGCAGGAGCTCGTGTGCGTGCGGGGACGTGCCGTCCGGTCGGACGATGTCGACTTCGGCAAACCCGACGCTGGACAGATCCGCGTATTGCGCGCGGACCCCGGTGTTGGTCTCCTCGACGGTGATGTCCAGGCGGGTGAACCGACGGGCCGGGAAGGTGACCAGCTGGCCGGCTTCGGTCCGGGACGCGGCGGTGAGGTTCACACTCACCGGTGCGTCGCCGTCGAACCGGAGCGTCGCCTTGGTGATCCACCGGTTGGGGGAGCCGCGTAGCGGTTGGACGAGACGGACGCGGTCGGTGCGCACCGGGTCCGTCACGGCGATCTGGAGGCGCTGGCCCGCCGGGTTGGCGAACGCGCCGACCTGCCACGCGGTGTCGAGGTCGCCGTCGACCGCGCCCACCGGACGTTCCGGCGGGCTGTAGGAGAACGCGTTGCCGTAGCTGGTTGCGCCGACGGCGGCGATGTCGCCGGGCTGGCCGGGGGCGTGCAGCACCGCGACCGTCTGGGCCGCCGTGGTCTCGGCCGGAAAGACCGGTAGTCGGTTGTCGTTGGGGTCGGGTGCCAGCGCGACCGTGTCGGGGCCTTCCACGTACCCGTAGTTGTCCCGGATCGAGCCCCACCGTTCGGCCCGGCGCCGGTTGCTGTCGGTGAGAAGAAGATCGGCGCCGTCGCTCAGGGCCTGGCCGACCGATGCCGGGTCGGCTGCCATCGACGCGGTGTAGAGGATGGCCCGGTTCGTTGTGAGCGGGTCGGCCAGCAGGCCGGCGGCCGCGGCGTCCACCAGCCCCTCCCCGTTGCCGCTGACGAGCAGCGGTGCCCCGGTGGCCGCCGTCCGCACGATGGGTTGTGGGTCGGTGACTCCGAATACGGCCAGCGCCGGCGGGTCGACCGCGTCCGGTGGGGTACCCAGGGCCAGCTCGTCGTTGACGGGAATGCGTGGTGCGTCGGTGACCGGCGGGCCGAAGCGGCGTGGCGCGCCAAGCCCGGCGGGCACCGGGTCGGTGAACAGCGCCCAGGTAGGCACCGGCCGCGGGGTGCGGAAGCGTTCGTACTGCTGGTTGCTGCGCAGCACGATGTCACCGACTCCCATCAGCCGGGCCATGTCGGCCAGCGAACCGGTTTCGAACACGCCTTCCTGCAGCCGGCGGTCCACGGCGCGTAGCAGGTCGGCGGATGCGGCGGCGCTGAACGGGATCAGCTCACGCACCAGGTAGGGGCGGTTGGTCAGGCCGGGCAGGACGGGGTCCAGGGTGGTCCCCCAGCGGTAATGGGCGAAGTCCGCACCGGGCAGTTCCAGCACCCGGGTGGCCGGACCGGTCGCGTCCAGTGCGGTGGCGACCTGGCGCTCGTAGGCGGGGATCTGCTCGGGGCGGTCCAGATCCGACTCGATGAACCGGCCACGCCACAGCGGACTGAGGTTCGCCACTATCAGGACGATGACGACGATCCATGCGGTGCCGGGCGCCAGCCGCGGCAACCGGGTCCGGACATCGCGGCGGCGGGTGCCCCCGGAGCGCCCGCGCACGCGTCCACTGACGGTGCCGACCGCGGTGCCGACCGCGGTGCCCAGCCGTTCGCTGGCCGCCGCGAGCCCGCCGGCGAGCAGCACCGACAGACCGAGCGCGACCAGTGGTACCGCCCGGGGCATTGACCGGAGCGCGAACCCGGCGGTGGATGCCTGCGCGAACGCGCGGAACGCAGCGCCCAGCGGCGAGGGGTTGTCATAGGGGTACACGCCCACCGCGACCGTGGTACCGACGAGCACCAGCAGGACAAAGTAGGCTTTGTAGCCCCACCGAAGCAGCGCCGCGCCCGCCAGCGCCAGCATGGGTACCGCAAAGCTCACGGCGACCACCCACACGGTCTGGGTGTAGTCACGCGACGGAGTGATCCAGGTGCCGAGAGCATCCT
>NZ_CAUVXI010000231.1:7791-8532 GCF_963555845.1 Protofrankia sp. Cas8
TAGAAGTACCAGTTGCCCAGGCCGCGTAGTACCTCCGACGCCTGCGAGGCGCTCGCCACCGTCTTGAGCGTCTCGCTGTAGGCAAGGATGTCCACGCCGTAGCCGGCCTGGGTGACCAGACCCGCGATCCACCAGGCCGAGCACAGCACGACCAGCACACCGGTACGGACGATCATGCCCAGCGCGGGGCCGAGCCGGACCTCCCGGGTCCCCCACAGGGCAAAGGGCAGCCAGAGCATCGGCGCCAGCAGCACGAAGATCAGGCTGGCCGCGTTGCTGCTGCCGACCAGCGCGACGGTGACACCGAACGCGGCCGGCCAGCGCCAGCCGTCCGGCAGCCAGGCCGCGCGGCCGCCCCGGGCCTCGCGCAGCCCGCGGACGGTGATCCCGAGCAGCCAGCCCAGGCCCGTGTACGGCAGCAGGATCGCCGACATCCGAGCCTCGTACTCCAGGACATAGGGGCTCAACATGTAGGCGACCGCGGCGACGAAGGCGGGCCTGTTCGGCCACCGAAACGACCGCATGCAGAACAACACGCCCGCGCCGGCCAGGAACAGCACCGAGCCGGTCCACAGCCGCTGGGCGACCCAGGCGGGCAGACCGACGAGGTCGACGAGCCAGAAGAAGGCGCCCTGCGGGAGGAGGAAACCGATGTTCTGGTGGGTGACCGCACCCATCCCGATGTTCGGGGCCCACATGATCCCCGCATGGCTGATCAGCCGTTGCGGGTCGATGTACAGG
>NZ_CAUVXI010000232.1:0-4513 GCF_963555845.1 Protofrankia sp. Cas8
AAAGGGTTTAAAGTCCGCCCCCGCCGGTGGGTGATCGAGCGGACGTTGGGCTGGCTGATGCACTACCGCCGCCTGGTCCGCGATTACGAGACTCGCCCTCAACGCTCCCGAACTATGATCCACTGGGCGATGATTGATCTTATGGGTCGCCGTCTCACCGGGGAGAGGACCCCGATATGGCACTACCAACCCGAACAACTTTCACCTACCTGAACAAGACGTCCTCTTAGAACTGTCGGACGACAAAACACTGATCACGCACGCCCGCACCCAGGCGGCGCGTTTCCTCGGCTACGAGATCACCGTGCTCCACAACGACCGCAAGGTCACCGGCGGCAGACGCAGCGCCAACGGCACTGTCAGCCTCCGGGTCCCCGAATCAGTGATCAAGGCCAAGAAAGCCCCCTACACCATGCGCGGCAAACCCGAGCGTAGGCCCCGTCTGATCAACGAGGACGACCACACCATCGTCAACACATATGGGGCCGAGTGGCGGGGCATCGTCCAGTACTACCTGCCGGCCGGGAACGTTCACCGTCTCTACCGGCTGCTTTGGGTCATGGAGACCTCGCTGCTCAAGACCCTGGCTAACAAGCACCGCTCGTCGGTGTCGAAAATGGTCCGCCGATACGCGGCCACAGTCGACACCCCGCACGGGCGACGCAAGTGCTTCGAGGCCACGGTCGAACGCAGCGGCAGGAAGCCACTGGTCGCACGGTTCGGCGGTATTCCACTCCGACGGCGCCGCGACGCGGTCATTTCCGACCGCGTCCTGGTCCCGGGCGTCGTCCGCCACACGGAGCTGGTCACCCGGCTTCTGGCGAACCGTTGCGAGCTCTGCACGAGCACGGACGGCATCACCGTGCACCACGTCCGGCGACTGTCAGAACTCGAACGTCCGGGACAACCGCAACCGGCATGGGCGGCCGAGTTGGCACGACGGCGACGCAAGACCCTCGTGGTCTGCCGTTCCTGCCACGACGCCATCCACACCGGAAAACCCCCGCAGCTCACGTCATAAGTCACCGGAGAGCGACGTGCGGTGAAAGTCGCATGCGTCGTTCGGGCTGGGGGCCGCTGGAAAAGGACCCGCATCCGCGGGCACCTCGCCGGCGGCCCACCAGTGCCCTGTGGCACAACCTCGCCCGAGCCGTGGAGAAGACCCGTGGTCGCCCACAGCCGCTGCTGGCACGCCGGCCCCGGCCGCACGGCCACTACTCGGGAGGAGCGCACCCGCACACCGGCACGCCGCCGTCCACACCCTGCTCGACGAGGGCGTCGGGCTGCTGGAGTGCGCGCGGCGCCTGGGCTGGGCGCTGAACACCGTCAAACGCTACGCCCGGGCCGAATCGGCCCAAGCCCTGCAACGTCCCCCGCAGTACCGCCGCACCCTGGTCGACCCCTACCGCGACCACCTGCGCCGCCGCCTCGCCGCCGAGCCCGCCGTGGCAGTCACCCGGCTGCTGGCCGAGATCCGCGAGCAGGGCTATCCGGGCAGCGCCACCCTGCTCGTGCGCTACCTCAACCAGGGACGCGCCGACCCCGCACGCACCCCGCCGTCCCCGCGCCGCCTGGCCGGCTGGCTCATGAGCAGACCCGAGCAGCTGCCCGATCATCGGCGGCGGCACCTCGACGACCTGGTCGCCAGCTGCCCACAGCTGACCGCCCTGGCCGCCCGGATACGCGCGTTCGCCGCCCTGCTCACCGGGCGCCACGGTGAGGACCTCGACGCGTGGATCAAGGCTATACGGGACGATGACCTGCCTGCCGTGCACGCCTTCACCCACGGGCTCGACACCGACCACGACGCCGTCGTCGCCGGACTGGCCCTGCCCTACAGCAACGGCCCCACCGAAGGCGTCATCACCAAGGTCAAACTGATCAAGAGGCAGATGTACGGCCGCGCCGGCTTCCCCCTGCTCCGCCAGCGCATCCTGCTCTCATGAACACCTGTCACCACCTGTCACCACCTGTCACCACCTGTCACCACCGGAATCTTGGCAGAGCCGTTATATTGACAGACCCACAACCGACGCAGCCTCGGACGCCGGCAGCGGCACGCGGGCAGCAACCCTCCGACACCGCCCGCCAACCCCTTAAACGATCACTGGCAGAGCGCAAGATCCTCTTACATGTCCCAAAATAGTCCCAAACCCCAGTTTGATCTTAGTTAGCGATCAAGAATATTGACGTTTCCGCAGGTCAGCGGGGAGCCGACGCCCGGATTTGAACCGGGAACCGCTCGATTACAAGTCGAGTGCGCTGCCAATTGCGCCACGCCGGCCAGTCCAGGTACCTCCCTAGCGTAGAGCATCAACAGACGGTTGCCCACGACGGGCCGATGCTCCCGGCAGGCAGCCCCGCGGCCAAGCCACCGGTCAGGAGCCACCGGTCAGGAGTAGATCATCATGGGAGCCGAGCCCAGGCTGATCATCCCGAATTCGTCGTCGATCGCGCCCTGTGTCTCCCAGAACTCGACCGCGCCTACCACGTCACAATCTTCGATCAGGTCGGTCAGCCGTATATAGCGGGCCAGGGACTGCTCGATGAAGCGGCGCCCATCGTGCTCCGAGATATTGCGCAGAACGGCATCGTACTGATGGTGGAGCAGCGATGAGACAAGCTCTGTCATCAGTATCAGGGTCCGATTGCGGGAAGTCCGGACCACCAGCACACGAAAATCAGCTGCGCGCCGGGAGAAGTCAACCACATTACGAGCGGAACCGGCTGCAACGAGGCATGCCCGCATTTCCCGGAGATCCGCCGCGGTACGGCGCTTCGCCGCCAACGCCACAATCCCCGAATCCATGACGACCCGGGCCTCGGCCAGATCCCGGACGGGCGTTCCCTGCATCTGCAGCCGCAGGCCTGCCTGCCGGGCTAGGACCCGCGTGTCCGGCTCCTGGACCAGCGGCCCGAGGTGGGACCCACGGCGCAGGACGATCAGAGACTCTGACTCGAGGATGCGCAGCGCCTCCCGCATTGTCGGCCTCGCGACACCGTAAATGTCCATCAGCTCGGTTTCCGGTGGAAGATGGTCGCCAGGCCGGATGTCACCACGCGCGACTCTTCCACGCAGGTCGTCGGCTACCATCTCGGAGAACTTGTTGACGCTCGGCCCGTACCCAGCCCGGGGTGTGGTCATACCCATGTGGCCGCCTCCTCGCTGAAGCGTAAAAGGCCATGCTAACGGGCGGCAGGGGGTACCTACTTGTCACGATGGGCTTCTTGTGAGAGCGCCCACGCCATGTGAATCCACCCACACCGATATTCGTTGTAGATTGGGCTTTCACGCCCACCGACAAAGCAGCTCGAACAGTGGCTGACGACACCGCCGAAGGAGGCGCGTGTACGGCTCTTGCCGCACCGCCGAGACGCCGGGGGAAGCCGGTCTGACCCATCACCACATCCACGCACCAACCACGGAAACGGGTGGACCCGACACAGTGGGCCGGGAATCCGCGGTCGCAATAGAGTCGAAGGGTTGCCCGCCAGCCAGAGGCGACGCGATCAGGAATCTTCTCGCGACACGGGGGCCTTAAATACCCAGAGTCACCATCCGGAACATTTCGTGCCGGCCAGGCGGCATACGGGAGACGCGGTAAAGAAAAGAGGGGGAGCTCGAAATGGCGTGGGACGAACCACTTCCCTCCGCCGTGACCCGGCTCGGACATTCGATCAAGCGGGCGGAACAGGCGCTCATCCGCGAGAAGACCCGGGCCCTGCGTGATGTCGGGCTTTCCGTCCCGCAGTACACCGCGCTGTTCACCCTTGCCGGGTCACCGGGTCTTTCCGGCGCTCAGCTCGCCCGCAGGTGCATGGTCACACCCCAGTCGATGGCCAGCCTGCTGCTCACGCTCGAGGCCAAGGGACTGATCATACGTGAGCAGTCCGACGTCCATGCGAAGGTGTTTCAAAGCCGGCTGACGCCAACCGGTCTGGCACTGCTGCGGCGGGCCGACGCGCTCGCGCTGGCGGTGGAGCAGCGCCTCGCCGACGTGTTCTCCCCAGGCGAGTTGGAGGAGTTCCGGTCCCTGCTCGAACGGTCCGTCGCCATTCTCGACGACGAGACCGGGCAATCCGTGGCCACCGCCGCACCGCGGTTGTCCGAGCAGGTCTGGTAGCGGTTACCGCTGCCGGTCGACTACCGCTGCCCGTCGACCCGACGACGGCGGGCAATCTCCGCAAGCACCACACCGGTGGCGACTCCGGCGTTGAGCGACTCGACAGCACCGACCATCGGGATCCGTACCGTCAGATCGCAACGCTCCCCGACCAGCCGTGACAGACCGCGTCCTTCTGAACCGACTACCACAACCAGCGGGTCGAAGATCATATCCAGGTCATCCAGGCTGATCTCGCCGTCCGCGGCCAGCCCGACAACGAAGATGCCGGCCTCCGCCCAAGCCGTCAACGCCCGAACCAGGTTCGTCGCCCGCGCCACCGGCAACCGGGCCGCGGCACCCGCCGACGTCTTCCACGCCGCCGCCGTCACACCGGCAGCCCGCCGCTC
>NZ_CAUVXI010000232.1:4625-8551 GCF_963555845.1 Protofrankia sp. Cas8
CGCCGTGCGCGCCGAACGCCGCCGCCGATCTGATCACCGCGCCGAGATTGCGCGGGTCGGTGACCCCGTCCAATGCCACCAGGAGTCCTGGCGGCGCCGCCTGCGCACGAGCCAGAAGATCATCAGGATGGGCATACCGGAACGGCGGCACCGACAGCGCCAGCCCCTGATGCGGCGCGGCACCACACAGCCGGTCCAGCTCGGCTCGGGCGACGTCCGCGACGGCCACACCGGCACGGGGAGCGAGCCGGCGGGCCTCATCAAGACGTTCGTCGTACTCGGTGCCAGCGGCGATCAGCAGTGTGGACGCGGGGACACCGGCCCGTAGCGCCTCCACCACCGCATTACGGCCGACTATCAACTCGTCAGGGTCACCGCGACCGTCCCGCTCGGGTCGGCCGGGCCGACCGGAGCGAGTCGCTCCGGCCCGATGTGGTCCGCTGCGGGCAGGCCCACCAGCGCTGCCGCCTCGCCCGCTGGTGTCCGGACTCCGGGAACCGTCCGTACTCCTTGTCCCGTCCGTACTCCTTGTCCCGGCCGTACTCCGTGTCCCGGCCGCCGCGATCACGGCAGCCCGGCGCTGGGCCGGGTGGCCTGGACGCATCTCGGCCGGCGGCGTGGCGCCGTGTCCCTGCAGGCTCTTCCTACCCTGGCCACCGCTGCCTGCCGCTGCGCCCTTGCGATGCGAGCTCCCCTTGGCCGCGCGACCGCCCTGGCCACCTCGCGCGACACCACCGCCGCCTCGCCGCTGTTGGCCGGCCATCAGCGAACTCCACCAGCGCGCGCCCCGGAGGCGTCAGAAAGCATCGTCACACGGTATACGGTCCACCCGGTCGATGGCGGGTCGCCGCCCCCGATGGTCGCGTGGCCGGTGCTCGCTCGGCAGGGGCTCGAACACTGGCCTGTCCACAAGCTGACAGAAGCCTGTGCAAGCTGACAGCTCGCCGCCGACGGCAACCGCACTATGGTCAAACCGTGACGGCGAACACACCTCTGGCGGCATCCGCTGGAGTACGCACCGCCGTCGATCCAAGCATCGCCGACCGGAGCCTGCGGCTGCCTGACAAGGGCCATCGGATGCTGCGCCTGGCGGGCCGCCTGTTACACCGGGCTCAGGCGGCAACGGCCACCACGCCCGGCCGGCTCCGGCTGTACTCGATCGCCATCGTCGGCACACTCGCCGTGCTTGCACTGGTGTCCGTCTCGACCATCGCCGGTCGGATCAGGACGCTCGACACCATCAGGAACGATGCGGGTCCCTCGATCGTCACAGCACAGCGGGCGCACGCGGCGTTGTCCGAGGCCGACGCCACCGCCGCCGCCTCTTTCCTCGCCGGTGGCGCCGAACCCGCTGACCAGCTCGCGGCCTACAACACCAGCATCACCGCCGCGACGGACGCCGTGGCGAGCCTGACCCGTCTCAACACCCAGGCCGCGGCGGCCGAACCATTAGCCGTCCTGGCCGAGAAGATTCCGGTGTACACCGGGCTCATCGAACGCGCCCATGCCAACAATCGGGTGGGCAACGTGGTCGGTGCCGCCTACCTGCGCCAAGGGTCCCAACTCGTCCAGGAAACAATACTGCCGGCAACTGATCGCCTCATCACACTGAATGCCGACAGCCTCGACAAGGCCTACGCCGATGCGACGAGCGGACCACGCGAGATCCTGCTCTCGGCGGTGTTCATCCTCGCCGCCGGCGGTCTTGTCGGCACCCAGATAATGCTGTACCGGCGAACCAACCGTGTTCTCAACATTCCCCTTGTGACGGCGACCTTCGCCGTGCTGTTCAGCCTCTGTTGGACGGCCGCGGCGTTCTCCGTCCAACAACAGCGGCTCAGCGCCGCCCATGATTCGGGATTCGTACCCATGACCCTGCTGGCCCAGTCCAAGGTACTGGCCCTGCGAGCCCGCGTGGACGAAAACCAGTCGCTCATCGCCCGTGGTAACGGCACGCGTTTCGACACCGACTTCACCGTCGCGGTCACCCGGCTCGGCTTCGCGGTGAACGGCGGACCCCTCGCTGGCGGCTCGCTGAGCGCCGCGCTGCGCGTCGACGGGCCGGACACCGCTACCCGCACGGGCCTCGACGCCGACCTGCGGGTATGGCTTGCCGCACATCAGCAGGTCACGGCGCTGCTCGCCGACACCGGTGACTTCACCGCGGCGGGGAAGATCTCCCTCGGCGCGGGTACCGCGGCGTTCGACACCTTCGATCAGAAGGTCGACGCGGCCGTCACGGCCAGCCAGGCACGGTTCTCCCGGCAGGTGTCCGACGCGGGCGAGCCGCTGTCCGTCCTGCTCGCGGTGGCGGTTGTGACCATGGTCGCCGCCGCCGGCCTCAGCCTGGCCGGCATGCAGCGGCGCATCGACGAGTACCGATGACCGCCCGTCCCGCCGGTCGCCGGATCACCAGGGCCACCGTGGCCACGGTGATCGGCGCCGTCATCCTCGCAGCCACGGCGGCGTGCGGCACGACCCACAGTCCGCTACCCACCGACGCAGAACCACTGCCACCGGCCACCGCGGCGGCCGTGCTGGCCGGTACGACCACGGCACCCACACAGGGCTGCGGGAACCCGCGGGCGAGCCTCGTCCCACCCGATCCGATGCCCGCCCCGGGCGACATGCCGGCGGGTTCCTTCATGAGGACGATCCAGGATCGTGGCTATCTGGTCGTGGGCGTCATTCCAGACGTTCCACCGTTCGGAATCGTCAACCCCCAGACAAACCAGCTCGAGGGCTTCGACGTCGACATGGCGAAGGAGATGGCCGCGGCGATCTTCGGACCCGGTAACCCGAAGATCCGGTTTCGGGCGATCACCAACGCCGAACGCATCCCCGCCGTCCAGCACGGCCTGATCGACATCGCGATCGCCACCATGACCATCACCTGTGACCGGCGACGGGATGTCGACTTTTCCGCTGTCTACTACGATTCCGGGCAGCGGGTGCTCGTCCGTCGGGATTCGGGCTTCAGGAGAATCGAGGATCTGGCCGGCAGGAAGGTGTGTGCGGCTGCCCGGACGACCTCCATCCAGGCCATTGCCACCGTATCCCCGGCACCGATCCCCTACCCCGTCACAAATGTCGCGGACTGCCTGGTCGCACTCCAACAGGGCGTGGTCGACGGGATATCGACCGACGACGGAATCCTGACCGGAATAGTCGACCAGGACCCCTACACGATGATTGTCGGCCCACGCTTCACCGACGAGCCGCACGGCATGGCCGTCAACAAGGATCACCCGGACTTCACCCGGTTCCTCAACGGTGCCCTGGAAACGATCGAGAAGAACGGCCGGTGGACGGAGATCTACCGGCGCTGGCTCACCGGGCCCGGCACGGAACCGGTGCCCGCACCACCCGTTCCGGAATATCAGGGTTGATCACCATGGTCGCGCCAACCCTGGAACAGATCGACGCCACGCTGGCCCGGCTGTCAGCGGCGGTCGCCGCCCAGGCGGCCATCCTGATGGAGCTGGAGAGCGCTCCCGGCCGTGCCCTGATCGACCCGGAACGCCTCACCGGCGCCACGCGCGAGCGGGCCACGACCGCGCTGGCCGCGCTCGCGGACGCCTGGCACTGCTACCGGACCCTCACCGAGTTGCTGACGGCGGCACGCGCCGTACGTGGGGACAAGGTTCGGGTGGACGCCCGCGTAACAGCCGAGCTGGACGCGTTGCTGCACGGCCCGACCGCGGTCCCCGTGCTGCCGGGAGCACCCGCCGGGAGCCCACCACCCGCGGTCGGCATCCGCCCGACGGAGTTGGCGGATCGTACCGATGCGGCGCTTGGCTCGGTCCGCGCCACCATCGACGAGATCCTCGCCGCGTGGAGCAGGCTACTGGCGATCCTCAGCACGGCAGAAGGGCAACTCGCCACCGCCGACGAGCTGGCCGCCCGCCTACGACCTGTCTCTTATA
>NZ_CAUVXI010000233.1:0-747 GCF_963555845.1 Protofrankia sp. Cas8
TTGGTTGCGAATATTGGCGCGGTCGGTGCGGTCTCTGCCCGTGCCGACCGGCCTGTTGACGGCGGCGCTCGAGCTGCTGACGGCCATCGCCGCGGACACCGATGCACGCTGGCCTCGACCCGCACCTCGCAGGTGCAGGTCGAGGCGCGGGACCATCCAACATCGGTAACTACCTGGCGGGCCTGGGCATCCCGGCAACCGCCGGCTTCGGGGTGGCCTACGAGGGGATGCACGCCGCTTACTACGCCGCGGTGCTCACGCTGCTGCGCTCAGCGCCGGGCTTTGTCACTGACTGTGTGGTGTGCGGGTGACCAGCCGCTGACCCATCACCGTGAGGACCACGATGCCCACAACGGCTGCTGAGATCGGGCGCGGCACAGCACGACGGAGGCGCTCGCAGGAGATCGCCCTCAACAGATCACTGGCCCGTCGGCGGGTTCGCGCCGGTCGAGCGGGTAAGCCCGACCGGAAGGTCTGCGTCGTCGAGCAGGCCGGCGTCGAGCGCGCGCTGGATGTGGCCGGCCAGCGCCCGGGCGGTCGCGGGTTCGTCGGCGACAGCTCCCGACCCGACCATGCCCGACCCGACCATGCCCGACCCGACCATGCCCGACCCGACCATGCCCGACCCGACCATGCCCGACCCGACCATGCCCGACCCGGGCGTGCCGGTCCAGGCCGAAAGGCGGGCGAGCGCCGCGGGCAGGCCGGTGAGTAGGCAGGCCGCCACGGTCGCGTGTCTGGAGACCA
>NZ_CAUVXI010000233.1:1044-2701 GCF_963555845.1 Protofrankia sp. Cas8
TAGATCCCAGCCTTGGTAGATCCCCCGCATCCAGGCGCGGCGGACCAGGTCGGCGTGGCGCCGCCAGGCCGCGTGCACCGCGGCCCGGTCCCCGACGGGCAGCAGGTTGGACGAGCCGTCCGCGACCTGCACGCCGGTGCCGGCGGCCGCGAGCTGCATGAGCGCGGTGGCGAGTTCCACCGCCGGATGATCGCTGGCCTGGTGCTCGGCGCTCACGCCCAGCGCCGCCGAGTAGTCGTAGGTGCCCACGTGCAGGCCGGTCAGGCGGGGCCGGCCCGCGGCCACGATCGCGGGCAGCGCCAGTACCGCGGCCGGGGTCTCGACCTGCACCTCCAGCCGGATGCCCGCGCCGAGGCCGGAACCGATGCCCAGGCGATTCTCAAGTTCGGTGAGGATGTCGCAGAACACCTCGACCTGCTCGGGAGCGCTCACTTTCGGTAGCGTTACCACGAGCCCGGGTGGGATGGCTCCGCCTGCGGCGAGGGTGGTCACGAACAGGTCCAGGCTGCGCAGGCCGCGGGTCCGCACGGCCGGGTCCAGGGATTTGGGGCGGAGCCCGTAGGACGCGGGTAGCCGGCCGGCGTCCGCGGCCGCGCGCAGCGCATCGGCCGCCGCGACGGCGTGGGCGTCCTCCTCGGCATCGTCGTGGTCGCCGTAACCGTCCTCACAGTCCACCCGCAGGTCGGCGATCGGGGCGGTGGCGAGCACCCGGCGGACATGGGCGTGCACCCGTTCGGCCAGGTCAGCCGGGATGCCGGTCGCGGCCGCCAGCACCGGCGGTTCGCCGGCGTGTGCGTCGAGCGCAGCCAGCGCGGCGGCGCCCCAGTCGTCGGCGAGGGTCGCCCTCATCTGGTCGGCCGGCACATAACAGGTGTGGACGGGCTGTCGGACACCTGGTTCACCGGGAAAGCGCGCGGCCAGGTCGGCATCGACCCGGGCCAGGGGAGCGGTCAGCGCGGCGGTCACGTCATCCGGCAGCGTGGGCACGTCTGTGAGTGTCGGGCGCGGGCCATCGGGACGCACCCGTAGCGCCAACGGTCGAAGCCTGGGGCTCTTTCGTCACGGTGCACGGTTCACGGCGTTGCCGCCTGACGAAGGCCTCCCACTCGCGGGCGGCCCGATGCTCGCCCAGGTCGTGCAGCGTGAGAGCGAGGGTGATCAAGGATGGCTGGCTGTGGGGCCGGGCGCAGCAGAGCTTCGTGGAGAGCTAATCCGGCTCCGGGCCGCCAGCGATCACGGCCGCGATAGTTGAGCTGGACGGGAACGCGCCTGCGGCCATCAGGGCGTACACGCCAAAGAGCATCTTGGCTTCATACACCCAGTCGAGCGTGATGTGATGCGTCGCCTCGAACCAGTCCATGAACTCGTTGAGCTCAGGTTTGCGCGTGGCATAGCCGCCGAAGTGGAAGTCGGTCTCAATCCACCAGTTCGACAGGTGCTCTTTGCCGACGGCGGCGAGTAAACACCTTACGTCATCCGCAAGGAAGCTGCCGCCCTTCAACGACGAGAAGCCGACAACCTGAGCCTTACCGTCCAGTCCATAAACGATGCCGGCCATCGTGGCGCCGGTGCCGACAGCGCAGGTGATGTAGTCACAGTGGATATCGATTTCATCGACCAGCTCGGCGCATCCGCGTACCGCCAGCGTGTTGCTCGC
>NZ_CAUVXI010000233.1:3026-8958 GCF_963555845.1 Protofrankia sp. Cas8
GCCTTCGGGGAGCAGGTAGAACTCGCCGTAGGTGTCAGCTAGTCCCGCAAGGAACTCGGGACTTGTCTTCTGACGGTATTTCTCGCGCGTGATGTAGGCCAGTTCCATGCCGTGATCCAGGCAGAACTGCAGTGAGCGGTTCGGCGGGTGGTGTTCCTCACCTCGGACAATGCCGATGGTGGGCAGGTCTGCTGCCTGCCCGATAGCCGCTACTGCTCGTAGCAGGTTGGAGTACGCCCCACCGAAGGTCAACAGCTTTGGGTAATCCGCCGACATAGCTGCTGACATGTTGTACTTGAGCTTGCGATACTTGTTGCCCGGCACGTCTGCGAGCGCTAGATCGTCTCGTTTCAGGTAGAGCTGCACATCGGCGGTCCGTGTCGTGTCGTCTACGATGTGGTGTAACGGCGTTGGGAAAGCGGCGCTCCAGTTACCCGGTCCCAGACCACTCGTCACAGCGCACCGCCTCCGCCTCGTGGGCCAACAGAGCAGCCTGGCCCTTGTGACACGTTAGTGGCTGTGATCTTGCTCTGATCGCAAGGCCGGAGGCCACCCCGGTGGGGGTGTGGATCAAGGAGCGGGGCCGGGTGCGTAGGTCGTTGAGGTCGTCCTGATGACCGGAACCACCTACCGTTCGGCCGAATGTCGTCCGACAGGAGGTGGAAGCGGCCGTTATAGCGACCATTTTGACCTACCGCTTCGCTGTCGCCGGCCGCGACCGGCCGCGACGATGAACCTCCGGCCTCTTTCTGACCACCAGCGGAGCACGTTCGTCAGTGTTGACGGGCCCAGCGGTTCCGAGGCTGATCGGCCCGTCTTGGCTGTCATCCTCGATGCCCCGCGTGCGGGCATGATGTCGGGGAGAACCGGTGACCGAAGTGCTACTCGGTGACGCCGGCCAGCGGCTGCGTGGGTATGGTCACCTGCCCGGGGCGCACGCCGACCGGAAGTCGGGCGATGCTCTCCAGCACCAGCGTCGGCCGGTAGGGGAACCGGTCGATGTCGGCTGCGGACGTGATGCCGGACAGGACCAGGACCGTCTCCATTCCCGCCTCCAGCCCGGAGATCACATCGGTGTCCATTCGGTCGCCGATCATGACGGTGGTCTCGCTGTGTGCCTGGAGGGTGTTGAGCGCGCTGCGCATCATCAACGGGTTCGGCTTGCCGACGAAGTAGGGGACCACGCCGGTCGCCTTGGTGATCAACGCTGCCACGGCGCCGGTGGCCGGGAGGAGACCTTCGGTGGACGGTCCGGTCGGGTCCGGGTTCGTCGCGATGAACCGGGCTCCGTCCCGGACCAGTCGGATCGCGCGGGTGATCGCCTCGAAGCTGTACGTCCGGGTCTCGCCGAGGACGACGTACTCTGGTGATCGGTCGGTCAGTACATATCCGATGTCGTGCAGTGCCGTGGTCAGGCCGGCCTCACCGACGGCGTGCGCGGTGCCGCCGGGGCGCTGCGAGTGCAGGAACTGCGCGGTGGCCAGCGCGGAGGTCCAGATCCGCTCGGACGGGATCGCCAGCCCGGCATCACGTAGCCGGACTCCAAGGTCGCGGGCTGTGAAGATCGAATTGTTGGTGAGGACGAGATAGCCCAACCCCGCGTCCGTGACCGCCTGCAGGAACGCGGCCGCGCCCGGGACGGGCTGGGATTCGTGCATCAGCACGCCGTCCATGTCGATCAGATAATTCTCGATGGATGTGGGCTCGGTCGCCATCGTCGCTCCTGGCCGTGGTGGGGACGGTTCCGAAGTCGGTCCGATCGTGCCGATCATCTCAGGTCGATCGTGCGCCGTCGTGCGCCGTCGTGCGCCGGAGGGCACAGCGCTCCTACCACAGCCCCTGGATGCGTGCGGCGATCACGCGGTGGCGGCGCAGCATCTCGTCGAGATCGGGGTGGACGGGCCGGCCGTCGCACACCACCGGCGTGCCGGCGACCACGGTGTGCCGGGCGGCGACCGGTCCGCAGCGCAGCCACGCCTCCACCGGGTCGGTCAGGGCCCCGGCAAAGCTGATCCCGTCCAGCGGCCAGGCCACCAGATCACCGACCGCGCCGACGGAGAGCTCACCGATCTCGCCGGCCCGCCCGAGGCAGCCCGCGCCGCCACGGGTGGCGATCTCAAGGGCATCCCGGGCGGACATCGCCGCCGCCCCGCCGCGCAACCGCCCGAGCAGCATCGCAGTGCGGGCCTCCAGCCACAGCGACGCCGCGTCCGCCGAGGACGAGCCGTCGCAGCCGAGCCCGACCGGCACACCGGCCGCCCGCAGCTGCGCGACCGGCGCCAGCCCAGCACCGAGGATCATGTTGCTGCTCGGGCAGTGCGCGACCCCGGTTCCCCACCGGCCCAGCCGGGCGACTTCGGCCGGGTTCGGGCAGATGCAGTGGGCGACCCAGGCCCGGTCACCGCCCCAGCCGACGTCGTCGAAGTGCTCGATCGGTCGCCGGCCGTAGGTCGCCAGGCAGTAGTCGTCCTCCTGCGGGTCCTCGGCGAGATGGGTGTGCAGCCGCACGTCGAGACGTTCGGCGAGCTCGGCGGTGGCCCGCATCAGCTCGGGGCTGACCGAGAAGGGTGAGCAGGGCGCCAGCGCGATGCGGACCATCGCACCGTGGGCGGGGTCGTGATGGGCGGCGACAAGGGCCGCCGAATCCGCGAGGATCTTGTCGGGATCCTGGACGACGGAGTCCGGCGGTAGGCCGCCGTCCTTCACTGACAGTGACATCGACCCCCGCGTCGGGTGGAACCGCATCCCCAGCGTGCGGGCCGCGGCTATCTCGGCGGAGATCAGGTCCCCGGCGCCGCGCGGGTGGACGTACATGTGGTCGGTGGTGGTTGTGCAGCCGCCGAGCGCCAGCTCGGTCAGGCCGACGTAGGCGGAGACGTGCACCGCCTCTTCATCGAGGCGTGCCCACAGCGGGTAGAGCGTGCGCAGCCAGGTGAACAGCGTCCCGGACACCGACGGCGCGAACGACCGGGTGAGGTTCTGGAAGAGGTGATGATGGGTGTTGATCAGGCCGGGGGTGACCAGACAGCCGCTCGCGTCCAGGGTGCGACGAGCCGCCGGGAGCGGGTCGGTGGACGCACCGACGGCGCTGACCAGGCCGTCTGACACCGCGACCCAGCCGCCGGGCAGCTCGCGGCGCTGGTCGTCGACCGTTACGACCATGTCGGCGCCGCGCACCAGCAGGTCGACGGGTGCGGGGATGCGCCGTGCGGTCGTGGCCGCCGGTTCGAACGCACGATCCAATACAGGCTCTTATCGGACGGGTAGGAACAGAATCGTGTTGACGTATCGCCGGCCGCTTCCGGTCGCGACTGCATGAAGGTATCCGCGCTGCGCCACCCGCGCCATCGCCCGCTGGTGGGCGCCGAGATCGAATCCGGCCAGCGGGCGCATTTTCCCGTTCTGAAGGAACGAGCCCTCGTAATTCCAGCTTTGGAGCAGTTCCACGGTTGCGCTGGCAGGGCTCCGGTTATCTTCGACTTCGATGATGAGGGCGGGACGCCAGCGATTGACGATTCCCTCCGCACCCTTCAGCGCCGACAGCTCATGCCCCTCCACATCGATTTTCACCAGGCCGACGTCCTCGAGGTCGAGCGTGTCAAGACGGATCGTCTCGATTTTCACGCTGCTGCCGTCGGGTCGGGGGATCAGCGAGGCCCGGCCCTCGGTACCCCGGCCCCCGGGCGGGAGCCACAACTCCGCAAAGCCGTCGGCATCGGATGCCGCCTTTGCCACCACCGTGACATTCGGCCGGCTGGTGCGGGCGATGAACGCTGCCAGGTCGGGATTGGGTTCCACGGTCGTGACGCAACGGGCGCGCCTCGATAACCAATGGGTCCATGGGCCGTACCAGGCCCCTACGTCCAGGGCCGTCTGGTGGGGGGCCACGAACGTTCCAATCCGACCGAGTATCGGCTCGAAACGACGGTGTGCCAGGGCGATCGCGGTTGCGAATGCCCGATCGGGCACCAGTTCGGCGATGGAGCTCATGACAGCCACAGGGGGGGCTTCCTTCTCCAAGGGCGACTTGTCAGGCGGACGTGCGGTCGCGACGGAAGTCGGACCGAGAACAGAAGAAACACGCTCCGTGCGCTTCGATGCAGATGTAGATGCTGTGTTGCGGGTGATGCGCCGTGTTACAGGCGATACGTTGTGTTGCGGACGATACACCGTGTAGCCGGCGGCCTATCACTCGCAGACGATTGGCCCAAGGATAGACCATTGCGTGAACAGCGCGCACCCGGGTGCCGCTGCACGGGGGAGAGGCCACGGGGGAGAGGCATGGTGGGATGCGAGACGATGGGGACGGGCGGTGGTTGGTTTGGGTATTGTGGAGATCATCGATCCGGCCGATGTTCGGGTCCGCGACTATGTCGGGTTGACCGATGTGGCTCTGCGTCGACGGCGGGAGCCCGCCGAGGGGCTGTTCATCGCCGAGGGCGAACTGGTCATCGAACGGGCCCGGCGCGCCGGCCACCGGCCGCGTTCGTTGCTGGTCGGGCCGTCAAAGCTCGCGCTGGTGCCGGACGATCTCGACCCGGACGTCCCGGTCTACCTCGCCGGCCCGGATGTGCTCGCCGCGATCACCGGGTTCGAGGTGCATCGCGGGGCACTCGCCTCGATGTGCCGCCGTCCGCTGATTCCCGTGGCGGATGTCCTGGCCGGCGCGAGCCGGGCACTTGTCTGTGAGGACGTGGTGAGTCACACCAACCTTGGGGCGATCTTCCGTTCGGCGGCCGGGCTCGGGATGGACGCCGTCCTGCTCAGCCCGCGCTGCGCGGACCCGCTATACCGCCGCTCGGTGCGGGTGTCGATGGGGGAGGTGTTCGCCGTCCCCTACGCTCGCCTCGATCCATGGCCGGCGGCGCTGTCGCTGCTGGTGGAGCACGGGTTTGCGGTGGTCGCGCTCACGCCGTCCCCGGACGCGGTGGCGCTCGACGAGCTGAGCACCCGACCGCACGAGAAGCTGGCGCTGCTGCTCGGCTCGGAAGGCCCGGGCCTCACGCAGGCGGCCCTTGACGCGGCCACCACCCGGGTGCGGATCCCGATGGCCAACGGGGTGGATTCGCTCAACGTCGCAGCGACCGCGGCGATCGCCTGCTACGCCCTCGGCCGCCGCCCGGCGGCCACCCGCTGACCTGTGCGTTGTGCTGGCTGCGTTGTGCTGGCTGTAGTGACTGCGGTGACTGCGGTGACTGTGGTTGGCGGAACCGGTTCTCAGGTGCTGGTGCGGAATTCGTCCCAGATCGACCGCCAGCGTCGGTCGGTGTCAGGGTCCAGCTCCAGAATACGCTGGCCGGTGGCGAAGTACGCCGGTTCCACAACCGCGCTCGCCAGGCTTGCTGGGAGGAATCCCTGTCCGACGAGTCCGGCAGAGGTGATGCGATTCTGCGGCGGCTGGTATCCAATCGCCGCGAAGTTACCCAGTACGACGCCGAAGTCGAGCATGTGGTTGAGGAACATGTGCGCGGCTACCGGGCTTTTGCCGGCCCGAAGGATCACCATCAGATCGTTGTCCGCCTGGTGGCGGGCGTCGGTCGGGGACCAGTAATGCAGGATGTTCGGGTCGGCATCCTTGGCCAGGTAGTTCCGGGCGTTGATCACGTCTCCCGACCATGCCTGGACAATGGGGAAGTGCCCGCCGGGCAGGTCCCGGTAGTTGGTGATCGTCGCTTTGGGCCGGGTCGCGCGGACCATGTCGGCCAGTTGGGTCCGGACGAGATCGAGATCATCGTTTCGGTCGGTGTTCAGGTCGAGACCGTTGCGCAGCAGGACCATACCCATCACGGCGCGATAGTCGTTGATCACGGAAATCTTGTCGCGGTACCGGCCGTCCCAGAAGACGTCGAACGGGTTGTCCCTTGCGCTGATGTCCTCGGTAATGATGTCCGACCGCCAGGCGATGCCCGTGTTGTAGACGGTGTACGGCACG
>NZ_CAUVXI010000234.1:0-8052 GCF_963555845.1 Protofrankia sp. Cas8
ATGTTGACGTCTCAAGTTCTGTGAGGCATCTGTCGGCCGGTCGGTGCCCTCGTACAAGCCGGGAAGGACGCGTGCGCCCTGCGGTGTTGCCCGCGCCGCCGCGCGGTGCCACCCGCTGGGATTACCGAGCAGCCGACGCCCCTCCAACTCGATCGACTTCGCCGTTGCTGTGTCTGCGGGTCCCGGCTCTGAGCGCCCGACCGGACCCGTGTGACCATGTTTGCTGCCAAGCTAAGATGGCTGGGTGCCGGAACCGCTGCGCCTGCTCGGACAGACCCGCCAGAACATCAGCTACCGCCACACCCACGCCCCGACCTTCCCCCAGCCCATCGGTGCTGTGAACGCGACGCCCCACTTTGAGCGCACCTGGGTCTGGCTGGCCGGCGACGTCGAACGCTGGCTCAGCAAACCGGGCTCGCAGTTGATCTTCGAACCGATGTGTGCACGGGGCTGGAAGGAGCCGGCGAGGGGACTCGAACCCCTAACCTCCAGATTACAAGTCAGGTGCGCTACCAATTGCGCCACGCCGGCAGAGATGCGGCTCCTACCTTAGACCATCCTCCGCGACGACTACGGCGAACGGCGCTCTCGGGAGGAGGCCGCCACGTTCGCCGGCGGAGGCTCGGATGGCGACGCCGGTGTGAGGCCGGGGTCGAGCCCTGGATAGCGGTGAACGGACAGGCGAGCCAGAGCCGTACCACTGGGACTGCGCTTTCCCGGCGGGGACGTGGGGCCCGGGTGGTCGGTGTTCATCCGGGACATGACCCTGATGACAGGTCCCGGGCCGTGGCGGGTCATCCCCCCGGTGACGGCGATGGCGCGCCAGTTGACGATCAGTGCGCCGCCGGTCGTGAGACGGTGCCACGTCACGGTGCTGCGGCGCATCGCCTCGAGGATGACCGTCTCAACCCGGGTCACGGTGGTCGCTGTGGAGTTCAGCGTGTAGCGGTCTGTGTCCAGTGTGAGGGTGGGCGTCGGCCGGTTGACCGGTTGACCGGTTTGATCTTGACCACGCCGAGTTCGTTCCGCCAGGCTCGCGCGGTACGAAACGCCCAGAGCACGCGGGCGGCTTCCGGGTAGGGCCATACCCGGGCGTCATCGCGTTCGCCGAGCAGCCAGCCGCCTCCGGCGGGGTCACCGGCGACGAGGTAGCGACGCTGGCCGGCCCACATTGGAGGGTTCCCACTTTCGTGGACAGTCCTTATTATGCTGCGCAATCACCTTTTTTGTCAAATTCCTCCTCGAACTCGACGGGGGTGAGATAGTCGATCGTGGAATGGATCCGCAACCGATTGTAGTACACTTCGATATACTCGAAGACCCCGATTCTGAGGCGTTCGACGGTGTCGAAGGGGTGGAGGTGGATGAACTCCTTCTTCAGGGTCGCCCAAAACGATTCTGCTGCGGCGTTGTCGAAACAGATTCCGGTGCGTCCGACCGAGTTCCGCACGTTATTGATCTTGCAGAAGTCGACGAACTCCTTGCTGGTGTACTGGCTGCCCCGGTCGGCATGGAAGATCATGCCTTTCGGTGGGTGCCTGCGGCTTAATCAAGCGGCATTGCCCCATGACGACCCTTCCTTTCAGACAGTGAACTTCAGGTCCGCTGTCCACAGAAACGGGATCGCTCCAATCCCGGTACGACAGCGCGAACCGCAGGTGCCAGCGGACTCCGAGCACGATCACCTCGCGCGGGAACCGGAACCCCGCGAACTCGGAGGCCGCAACCACAGGACGGACACGCCGGCGACGAGGCACTACTCGATCATGCCTGACCGGCCGGCCAGACCGCTGCGTCCAGCCAACGCAACAGAGCCGACGGTTTCGAAGAAGTCACAGGCCAGGAGAGCGTCGGCCTGGGAGCGTAGAAAGTCCGCCCAGGTGCTGGCGCCGCGGTCGGGCACCGGGCCGACGCCGGCGGCCTGCAAAATCTCCCAGACGGTGGAGGCGTCGACCCTCACCCCGAGGACGAGCAGCTCGCCGTGGATCCTTCGGTATCCCCAGCTGGGATTCTCCCGGGCCAGACACAGGACCAGGGTGCGGATGGAGTGCAGGGTCCTGGGTCGACCCGGACGCTTCGGCTTGGACTGGGCGGCGTGTCGAGGTCTGACCAGGTCACGGTGCCAGCGCAGCACCGCGAACGCGTTCGTCACGCGCAGGTAGGCCAGTCGCAACAGCACGGCCGATCATCGTGCCGCGGTCGTCGGCTGCCCCCGCGAGAGCCTGGCGCCACCACCAGCCACGGCCGCCGTGCCCCGAGACGGATGCCCCCACCTGGGCGGATGAAGTTCTCGGCGAGCACACCGTCGCTGTGAACCCAGCCGACTGGTACGGGCGCTGTTGCGTCTCCGCTCATGACATCGCGTCCATCGCGGCAAACAGCTCAATCGTCTTGTGCTTGACTGATTGATCAGTCAAGCTGAGGTCGGTAGGGAGACGAGAGGGAGATCGGTGCGTCTGACACTTGGGCTTGACTACGATTTGCCGCCGATAGCGCTGGTCGAGGAACGCACGAGGTGGTTCCCTGCGGGGGCGGTGATGTTCGGGCTCGAGCAGCGTGAGCTCGGCGAGGCTACGGTTCGGGCCGCATACACCGACGGGCAGCGCGAGGCGTCGGCCATCGACGACGTGCACGACGGCGCGTTCGCCGACGACGGCGGCCTGTCGATCCACGTGTGCGAATCGGCGACGCACAGGGAGTTGCTGCGCTTCGATTGCTTCGCGCAGACGCCGCACTACCACTACATCCCGGTGGATGGCGGCAACCGGGCGATCGCGTTCGACGCCGACGCAAACGGTCCCATGGTCCCTTGGGCGATGAGGTGTCTGCGCTCTCGCCTTCCCCAGATGCTCGCGCAGGCGGGGGCCGTCGAGTTGGCTGCGCTGATCGACGCTCGCGCCGTCGAGCTCGCCGTCGATGCGCTTTCCACGGAAATGCACCGTCGTCAGGGAGAGGGACCCGATGGTCAAGCTGGATGAGATCCAGACGACTGACTTCACCGTCACCCGAAAGGGCACGAGTGAAGGCCCGACGTTCTTACCGGAGCCCGATCGTCGGCCCCGGAAATACACCGTGATCTCCGTCGACGACCACATCGTCGAACCACCGGACATGTTCGTGGGGCGTCTCCCGTCGGCCCTCGCCGATCGGGCGCCTCGGGTCGTCACCACCGACAACGGCGGCGAGATCTGGGCCTACGACGGCGCCGAGCTGCCCAACGTCGGCTTCAACGCCGTGGCTGGCCGCCCCGTCTCCGAGTACAGCTGGGAGCCCACCCGTTTCGACGAGATGCGGCGCGGCGCGTGGGACATCGACGCCCGCGTGCATGACATGGACCTCAATGGGATCTTCGCGTCGGTGAACTTCCCGTCGTTCCTCGCCGGCTTCTCCGGCTATCGTCTACAGCTCGGCCACGACGCCGACCTCGCGCTCGCCACCGTTCGAGCGTGGAACAGCTACCACCTCGAGGTCTGGGCCGCCGCGCACCCGGGGCGCATCATCCCGCTGCAGATCCCGTGGCTGCTCGACCCGGAGGTCGCAGCCGCGGAGATCCGCCGCAACGCCGAGCGTGGCTTCCGCGCCGTCTCGTTCACGGAGTCGCCCGACAAGATGGGCCTGCCGTCGTTGTACTCCGACTACTGGGACCCCTTCTTCCGTGCGTGCGAGGAGACGGAGACCGTAGTCTGCCTGCACTTCGGCTCGTCGGGAACCACGCCGACCGTGTCCCCGGAAGCGCCGCCCGAGGCCGTCACGGTCCTCTTCGGGTCGAACATCGCGGCCGCGGTCGACTGGCTGTTCGCCAAGGTGCCGCTTCGCTTTCCCGGCATCAGGATCTGCCTGTCGGAGGGCGGTGTCGGCTGGGTGCCGTCGCTGCTCGACCGACTCGACCACATGCGCAAATACGAGGACATGTTCGCCACGTTCGCCGGCAGCGAGCTGACGCCGTCGGAGCTGGTCCGTCGCAACTTCTGGTTCTGCGCGATCGACGAGCCGTCGGGTATCGAGATGCGGCATCGCATCGGTGTCGAGAACATCGTCGTGGAGTCCGACTATCCGCATGCGGACTCGACGTGGCCCGACACCCAGGCGGTGCTCGAGCGCTCGCTCGCGGCGGTTCCGGCGGACGAGGCAGCATCGATCACCTGGCGGAACGCCTCGGCACTGTTCCGGCACCCGGTTCCAGCCGCGGTGCAGGTCGACCCGGAGGCGTTCTGACATGGACGCGACCGACGTCGTCGAAATCACCCAGGTGCTGGGCCGCTACGGCCAGATCGTCGACGGGCGGGCGTGGGGCGACCTGGCCGACGTCTTCACCCCCGACGCCGTGTTCGACACGGGCGCGTTCGGCCAGGGCTGCCAGACCGGCGTCGAGGCGATCCGCACCATGTTCGAGGGCGGGACGCAGCCGTACTCGGTGAACATCGTCAACATCGTCGTCAGCGACGGCGACGCGCCGGGTACGGCTCGGGCCTACAGCAAGAACATCGGGCTCCTGCCGAAGGGCCGCGTCGGCAGCGCCAGCTACCACGACGAGCTGGTGCGCACTGCCGGCGGATGGCGGGTGGCGCGTCGGATGGCGCACGCACCTCGTCGGGAGCAGCCGTGAGCGACGACGTCAGCTACGAGCGCCGGGGGGCGGTGGCGCTGATAACGCTCAACCGGCCCGATCGGCGCAACGCCCAGGGCGCCGACATGACCTATGCCCTGGACGGGTGCTTCTACCGCTTCTCGCGCGACAACGAGGCCCGGGTGGCCGTCCTCCGAGGCGCCGGTCCGCACTTCTCCGCTGGCCACGACGTCCACGACGTGCCCCAGGACCACGACCACGACCCCGTGTCCCTCTGGGGCCATCCGCACGGCAAACCGGGCGCTGAGTGGATCATGGCCTACGAGCAGGACGCGTTCCTCGGGATGTGCCGGCGGTGGCGCGAGGTGCCCAAGCCGGTCATCGCGATGGTGCACGGGGCATGCGTCGGCGGGGCACTTGCGCTGGCATGGGCCTGCGATCTCATCATCGCGTCGTCAGACGCGTTCTTCGCCGACCCCGTCGTGCGCCTGGGCTGCCCCGGCATCGAGTTCTTCTGCCACCCCTGGGCGCTCGGCAGCCGGTTCGCTCGTGAGTTCCTGTTCCTCGGCGAGCGCATCTCGGCCCAGCGCGCGTACGAGGTCGGCATGGTCAACCGCGTGTTCGACGCCGCCGAGCTCGAGGAGCAGACCCTCGCCATCGCCGCGCGCATCGCCGCGATGCCCAGCTTCGGCCTCACGCTCGCGAAGATGGCCGTCAACCAGGCGGAAGACGCCATGGGGATGAAGCAGGGCATCGATGCCGCGTTCAGCCTGCATCAGCTCGCACACGCCCACAACATCAACATGACGGGTGGCAGCCCGATGCTCGTCGGTCTCGACGACCTTCGCTCAACCGGAGGCGACCGTGCTTCGTGATGATCCGGTCGCCATCGTCGGCGTCGCCGTGCCGAGGGTGGCCAAGCACATCCCCGACGAGACGGCCACCAGCCTCACCTTGAAGTCCATACTCGCAGCGCTTGACGATGCCGGCCTCGAGCCGAGCGACGTCAACGGCATGTGCGCTACGTGGCCCGGTCCTGGCGGTTCGCACCAGGCATGGTCGACGAACTGGGCCCGTCAGCTCGGCGTGACGTTGAACTGGGTGATCGACGAGGGCCTCGACGTCGGCGGCATCCGTGGCGTGCTGAACGCCGCGGCGGCCATCAAGGCCGGGCTGTGCGAGACGGTGGTGGTTGCCACGGCGACCGCCGGCGGCCCGCCGCAGTCGGGTCGCGACCGCATGGCCGCGATCCACCACGGCGGACCGCAGTTCGTGTCGGGGGCGACGAGTAGCGACGGACACGGCGACGTCACCCACGCCGCTCTCGAGTTCAACCATCCATACGGCGGTTCCGGCGCGATCCATCGGTTCGCCCTGAACGCCATGCGCCACATGCACGACTACGGCACGACACATGAACAGATCGCCGAAGTCGCGGCGACGATCCGCAACAACGGCTACCGCAACCCCGAGGCCATGCACTTCGGTCGCGGCCCCTTCACCGTCGAGGACATCCTCGCGTCGCGGTGGATCGCCGAGCCGCTCCACCTGCTTGAGTGCAGCCTCGTCGGCCAGTGCGGCGTCGCCGTCGTCCTGACGAGCGGCGAGCGGGCGCGCAACCTCAAGCGACCACCGGTGTACGTCCTCGCTGGCGCCATGGAGATGGACGACGGCCCGCACCACAACCCGGCTCTCAACCGGGTTAACGGCAACCTCGGGGGCGACCGGATGAAGGTGGCCTACTCGCAGGTGGGCATCACGCCGGGCGACATCGACGTGCTGTCGGTGTACGACCCGACGGCGTTCGAGGTGATCCGCAACCTCGAGATGCTGGGCTTCTGCCGACCGGGCGAGGGTGGGCCGTTCGTCGAGAGCGGGGCGATCGCGTTGGGCGGGAAGATTCCGACCAACACCGACGGCGGCCTGCTGAGCCACGCGTGGTCGACGATGGGCCAGCTCTTGCTGAAGGTGATCGAAGGTGCCCGTCAGCTGCGCGGCGACTGCGGCGACCGGCAGGTCGAGGCGGCCGAGCTGGCGGTGTGCACGAACTCCGTGCCCGGCGCGCACCACGTGGAGGCGCTGATCCTGGGGAGCCGGGCATGACGTTGACGGCATGGTCCGGGCGGCCGGTGCCGCAGCCCACGGAGCTGTCGCAGCCCTACTGGGACGCGGCGCTGCGCGGCGAGCTGCTGTACCTGCGATGCGGGCAGTGCGGGACCGCGTTCTTCCCGCCGCTGGGCGCGTGCGTCGTCTGCCGGTCGGCGGACGTCGCGTGGCAGCGCAGCAAAGGTCGCGGCACGGTGTACTCCTACACCGTCCTTCACGACGCCCCGTCGGCCGGGTTCCCCGTGCCGAGCGTCCTGGCGATCATCGAAGTCGACGAGGGCTACCCGATGTTCAGCAGTGTCGTCGGCTGCCCACCGGGCGACGTCCGCATCGGGCTGCGCGTCCAGGTGTCCTTCGAGGAACTGACGGCCGAGATCAACTTGCCGGTATTCCGACCGGTGGATGCAGAGGAGCGAGCATGACCACGGTCCGGGACGTCCCGATCGTCGACGTCGACAGCCACGTCGCCGAGCCCGAGGATCTGTGGACCGCGCGCATGCCGGCCAGTCTCGGCGACGCCATCCCGAAGGTGGTCTGGGACGAGAGCGCCGGTGAGTCACGCTGGAAGGTAGGCGACGTCCTGCTCTCCGCGGTCGGCGAGTACTGCTCCGCCGGCTGGCCAGAGCATTTCCCGTCGCACCCGCCGACGCTCGCCGACGCCGACCCTGCGTGCTTCGACGCCAAGGCGCGGCTCGAGCGGCTCGACCAGTACGGCGTGTGGGCCCAGGTCCTGTACCCGAACGTCATCGCGTTCGACGCGCACGCGTTCCTCACCGAGCTCGGCCCCGAGCTCGCCACGACCTGCGTGGAGGCGTACAACGATTTCCTCGCCGAGTTCGCCGCCACCGACCCGCGGCGCCTCGTGCCGTTGATGATGCTGCCGTTCTGGGACGTCGAGGCGTCGGTGCGCGAGATGGAGCGCTGCCGCGCCCTCGGTCACCGCGGCGTCCTGTTCGCGGCGCTGTTCAACCGGCTCGGGCTGCCGAACATCGCGGACGCGTCCTGGGCGCCCGTCCTGTCGGCGGCCCAGGACCTCGAGCTGTCGATGAACTTCCACATCGGGTTCGGCCAGCGGGACAAGGAGTCCAGCGAGCGCGCCTGGGCGAAGCTCACGAAGCGGGCGCTCGCGGAGCGCACCGACCGCCTAGCGTTCGTCCGCAAGAGCGCTCCGCACTTCGCCAGCTCGGCGCAGGCCGTCAGCGACGTGATCATGGGCGGGGTGTGCCACCGCTACCCGCGGCTGAAGTTCGTGTCCGTGGAGAGCGGGTTCGGGTACTTCCCCTATCTGCTCGAGAACCTCGACTGGCTGTGGCTCACGTCGGGTGCGGCCGCCGAGTACCCCGAGCGCGACCGCCCGAGCACGTACTTCCACCGTCAGA
>NZ_CAUVXI010000235.1:0-8017 GCF_963555845.1 Protofrankia sp. Cas8
AGCACTCTCGGTAAATCGACATTGTCGAGTCAAGAAGTAGACAAGTGATTTACGCCACAATGATAAACAGACTGGCGGCGGCCGCCAGACCCACCGATCACTCGCCAAATTCTCCACTGAGAAAGTCGACAATGCACCCCGTGCTCCGCTAGCCTCACAGGTCATGAGCGGTCACACCGTCCTGGTCAGCCGCCCGCACGTCGACTACGTACGGGTGGCCAGCGCACTGTGTCTGCGCTGTCGTATGCCTACCCGGTAGCCAGGACGATCCGCGAAGGCCGCCGGCGGGGCGCAAAAAATGATCATGCGGCCCCTGGCTCACTCAAGCCGGGCTGCCCGATCCATCGTGGCGAGTGTGACTGAAAGTAGTCGCAGCCGGCCTGCCTCCCGGCGTCCGGCACCCGACGTTCGACCTTTCGACGTCGTTTTCGGCCTGCCACGGTGACCACGGTGGCCTCGCCAACCTGATCGGGGAAGCCGTTTCGCCGCAGGAGCACTCCCGCCGCTGCCTCACCGCGGGCTCCCCTCCCCACGCCCCACGGACCTACCGCCGTCACCGGCCGTCACAGCGTTCAGCCATGCCTGCCGTGTCTGTGCCAGCTACCCGTCCCACCTCTGGAGGTACCGTCTCGTGACCACCGCTGCACCCGTGGACGTCGACCTCGACCTCGACCACAGCGGCATGACCACGGCGCCGCCCGCCCACGCCTGCGTGAGCAGCCGCCGCCCGACGGACCTCGCGCTGATCGTCCGCCGACTCGTAGCACACCGAGACAACTGGACACCACTGGTTCGCTTCAACCCGACCCGCCGATCGTCCATGCTGTTGGACGCCACATCCGACTACCAGGCATGGCTTTTGACCTGGCTACCCGGCCAGTCCACCGACCTGCACGACCACGGCAACAGCGCGGGCGCGTTCACGGTCGTGGCCGGCGTCCTCACCGAACTGACCGTCGTCCCCGGTCGGTCCGAACCCCTGCGCCCAACCGCCCTCGCCAACCCAACTGCCTTCGCCCCCGGTCAGGTCCGCTCCTTCGGCCCCGCCCACGTCCACGACATCAGCAACACCGCCAACGCCCCGGCGGTCAGCATCCACGTCTACACGCCAGCGCTGAAGTTCATGCGACGCTACGCCCTGGATCCACACGCGGGACTCGTCGAAATCGGCCGCGAACGAGCAGGAGTCGACTGGTGACCGTTACCCCGCAGCCCCCGGCAGGGGCCCGAACGATCGAACAGATCCTCGCCGACACCCGATCCAGACTGATGCGGCTCACCCCCACCCAGGCAGACCAGGCACGCCGGCAGGGCGCGGTCATCGTCGACATCCGCCCGGCCGCACAACGCGCGACCGAAGGCAAGATCCCCGACGCTCTGATCGTCGAACGGAACGTACTCGAGTGGCGCTTCGACCCCACCAGCGACGCCAAGCTCCCCGAGGCCACCGGCTACCACCTGCAGATCATCATCGTGTGCTCGGAAGGCTACACATCCAGCCTCGCCGCAGCCTCCCTCCACGACATCGGCCTGCAGCACGCCACCGACGTCATCGGCGGATTCCGGGCATGGGCCACCGCCGGTCTACCGACACACCACACCAAACCGTAAACTCAGAGTATCCGAGGGGGACCTTGCCCATTCCTACATGATCGACCATCGCGCGATCCTCGCCCTCTCGGCGGCACGATCACCTTCAGGGCAGGATGGATAGCTCCAGCTATAATAAGTAGAGCTATCAACATGAGGGCGGCATGGCGACCAAGCCCGTGGAGATGTTCGACCGCGGCTTCGAATGGCCGGAACTCCTCGAAGCCGCCGAGTTCGGACGGGCTGGCGAACCGGCCCCGAAGTCGTTGCAGAAGAAGAACGGCCGTCGGCCCGGCGGGCAGGAAGGCCACGACGGGGCGGCGTTGGCACGGGCCGTGGAACCTGACATCGTCCCAACGCATGAACCCAGTATAGGTTGTGTCTTATACTGGGTGCATGCGTTGGGATGTGCGGCTGCTCGACGATGTCGAAGCATGGCTGCTGGATCTCGACGACGACAGTTACGACCTGGTCGCCGCGGCGATCGACAAGCTCGCCGACGACGGTCCCACGCTGGGTCGTCCCCTGGTCGACCTGGTCAAGGGCTCTCGCCACCACAACCTGAAGGAGCTACGTCCCGGATCTGCCGAATCGAGCGAGATACGTGTCCTGTTCATCTTCGATCCGGCGCGACGGGCGGTGCTCCTCGTCGGTGGCGACAAGTCCGGCGATTGGAGCGGCTGGTATGTCCGAAACATCAAACTCGCCGACGACCGGTATGACGGCTGGCTGCGTGGTGACTATGACCGCTGAGGCAACGGGAGGCCTGGCCGTGACAAGCACCTGGAACGAGACTCGGGCCAAGCGACCTCCTCGCGAGGACAGGGTCGCGGAGCACCGCGCCCAGATCGACGCCGAGGTACGCGCCTACCGGCTGCGGGAAATCCGCGAGGAGCAGGGTCTCACCCAAGTCGAACTCGCGGAGCGGATGCATGTCAAGCAGCCGTCCGTGTCCGATCTTGAGCGTGGCGCGCTGGATCGCGCCGGGCTGTCGACCATCCGGGCCTATGTGGAGGCACTCGGCGGAAAGATCGAGATTATCGCCGACTTCGGTGACCGACGAGTCGTCCTCAGCTGAGTCGGTGCCGGACGATGAGCCGGTACGCCTACGACCCCGACCGGCGTGCGGTCGTCGTCTCCTGGGCCACCGGAACCGGCGACCTGGCCGCAACCGTCGCCACGCTGCCCACGGCAACCGCCGGCAGCGACGCCCTGCGACTGGCCGAACAACTGACCTTTCTCGCCGCCGCGGCCTGGCGCACCTACGCCCACCCGGCCAGCGCCACGGTGAGTTTTTCCAACGCTGTACGTGTGTTCCGGCAGTCGGATTTCCGACATCCAACATGCCGTAAGCCGGCGCCCTCAAGGCAGTGACCAGCGGGCTTCCCCGAAAGGCGCGTCAGCCCGACCTTCAGGTGGCCGTACGTAACCGTCTGGAGCCGCTATTCTTTGATGAAAACTCAGGCTGGCCGGGGGCGCCCGCGAAGGCGTTGTTTCCTGAGCTTGTTCGCTCCCGACCTGCGCCGTACCGCAACCGTGAAAAATTCAATGGGCGGACCGGAGGGTAGGGTGCAGATGACCCGACGCCAGCGGCGGAGAACGCTTCGAGCCGGCTCTGGCGTCGGGGCCGTTCTTGCCGGGCTGCTCGCGTCGTTCGGGCTGTGGTTCGCGGTGCCGGCCTACATCGCCGTTGTACTGGGTATAAGACTGTTCGCCTGGCCCACCATCTGCGGTGCGTTTCGGCCCCGAACGGCCGGCGACGAGACGTGCCGGGCGCTGGTCAACGGAAAACTCACGGGGTGTGACAGGCACAGGCTGGACAAGGCCCGCGACCTGTCAGCCGTTCTCGACCCGCGTCACCCGGCGTCTCCCTTACCGACAATGCTACGACTGGTCCGCGGGCGCCGTATGCCAAACCCCGCACCCGCCCTGACCTCCGCGCCGAGGAACGTCACGTTCAGAAACGCGCTGAGCATCTACGGGATCATCGTATGCGTGGTGATTACTGCCGTCGGTGTCGCCCTCTACATCCTCGCCCGGTCGCTCTAAGGCTGCAAGCCCGAACACGGAAACCATCCGACGAGATTCGAGAGGATTTATACATGGCCGGTAGGCGGATCGGCGGGATAGACCCGGCGACTGGAAGCCCGGGTGGGAGTGAGCCGGCCAGGAGAACAGGGCCGGGAGTCCTCGTCACGGTCAGCGTCGCAGTAGCCCTTGTCGGTACCACCGTCTCCGCGAGCGGCACCGTTGCCGCCAGCGGCGGCACCACGGACGGCCCGGTCGTCGGCATCATCAGCCGGATCATTATCCAGGTCCGGGGAACGTCCCCGCGGGTCGTCGCAACGCCCCACTGTGGAGATCAGCACGCAGGACCTCCGGTCCACCGAGGTCCGGCTGGCCCGGCACGGTCTGCGGGCCACCGGACACCTGCAGTACGACGGCAGCGACTGTGCCGAGCACTCGTACGGGATAGTCCATGATTTTTTCCTGCGACGGCCGTGCACCGCTCTCTACCGGGCACAGTTCGAGGTCCGGGACAAAAAAGGCGACGTCGTGTTGGTCGCCGTTTCCTGGGTCAAGATGCCCGACGAGGACGGCGCCCGCTCCTACCAGCAGCTCGTAGACACGGGCGGCACCGGCAACATAACCGAACTGTCGCGGGAGGATGGACGCTACCGCACGGTCCGCTACACGGGGTATCAGTACGTCTCCCGCCGCAACGGCACGGTCGTCGCCAACGCCCAGGCCGAACCCGTCGCGCGGGGCTGGACAGGCCTCGCGCTGACATCGATCGCAGACAACGCCATCCGATGACCATTGGGCTCACTTCCCTGGCACGGACGCTCCGTCTGTCGCCCTACGCCGGAGCAGCGGGGCCGCCTCGCCCCCGCCAGTCAGCCTCGCCCACCGCCGCCGCCGTCGCACCAAATGCGGGGAGCAGCGTCGTGTTCAGGCCCATGATGAGCTGGAGACGATTATGCATACGTTGGTACTGGTTCTGCAGGTTGTTCTGCTGTTGCCGAAAATCCTCCATGAGGAGGTCGGTCCAGGTCAGGGACATAACCCACCGCTCCTTGGAAGTCGGGATGGCTGGGACATCCCGTCGGCCGGCATGATCGGTAATGCCGACCTCCGGCGTGGTGGTATCAAGGCTTCGTCCCCCGCCAGGTGAGCAGGACGAAGACGTCCAGCACGGTTTTGTCATCGAAGTAGAGAATGAAGGTGTCGGTCGGCCCCGGCGGGACGTCCCAGGCGCGCTTTCCGGTGGTCGCGGGGTCGTTGCCCACAGCGCCGCAGAGCAGTCCCTTCAGCTCGTCCCGGAAGGTGAGCCTAACCGCGCGGGACTTCTTGTCCTCTTCGTCATGGGGGTTGTCCTGGTCCCATGCGCGGTCCACGACGACCAGCGACTGTGTCGCGTCCCCACCCCCGTCCCGGCCAGGGGAGCCGCCGGACGGCCCGGTTCCCGGCGCGGCGGTCAGACCTGCCCCCGCCACATCGGCCGGCGACGCCGACGACCGGGCCGTCATGTGCTCGGCTGGCGTCACGCGCCCGCTGACCTCCTCGGTGCGTCGACCGACATCGACGTATCTCGATCTGTGTTGTTCAGGTCGAGTGTCCGGCCGGGACGGCGTCGCCGGCATCCGGGAACTCCCCAGGGTTTGCGGCGACAGAGCCGGTCCGTCTCCGCCGTGTCGAGGAACTGCCCGGTCTGGGCCGGGGTCCAGACAATCACCGGACTCAGCCGTTGACCCGTGCGGCACCCACCGGAGCCGGTTGGCCGTCCCCGCCAGGGCCACGACCGCCACCGTCGCCACCACCGGCCGGGCCGCGGACGACGAAGTCACGCTGTCGGATGAGGACGAGCGACAGTCCCGCCGCCACGAAGGCCGTAACAGCTGCGACCAGCAGAACCTCGTTCAGCCCGGCGACGAAGCCGGCGTGCGCGGCGACACCGATCGCGGCGCGGGCGGACGGCGGTGCGGCCGCGACCGCCGCCTGGATGCCACCACCTGACACCGCCTGGGCGATGTGGCCAGCCTGCTGGGCCACGGGCGTACCGGCGAGGCTGACGGTGACGGTGTCGCGCATCTGGGCACTGAAGATCGAACCAAGGCCGGCGATACCGGTCGCGATCCCGACCTGACGGAAGGTCGTGTTGATCCCGGACGCCATGCCGGCGCGTTCCGGCGCCACCACACCGACAGCGGTGGAGGCGAGCGGAACGTTGACAAAGCCGGCGCCGACACCGGCGACAATGAAACCGGGGATGAAGTGGGTCCACCCGGAGTCGACGGTCAGGCCGCCCATGAGCAGCAGGCCCGCGCCGATGGCCACGAAGCCCGGGCCGATGAGCAGCTTGGCCGGCACGCGTTCGGTGAGCCGTCCGGCGATGGCGGCGGCCACGAAAATCGCCCCACTGAGCACCAGGAAGCGGATGCCGGTGGCGACGGCCGACAGGCCGAGCACGCTCTGCATGTACAGCACGAGATAGGTGAACATCGAGAAGAGGCTGGCGGACAGCCCGAACGCGGCGAACAAACCCCCGTCGAAGGTCGGCTTACGCAGCAGGGTGAGGTCGAACATCGGCTGGGTCTGGACGGCCTCGGCGACGCCGAACGCCACCAGCAGCACAGCCGCCCCGATCAGGCACCCGGCGACCTGGGCCGAGCTCCAGCCGTCGGTGCTGCTGCGGATGAGCCCGTAGACCAGCGCGCCGAGCGCGCCGGAGAACGTCACCAGGCCGAACCAGTCGACCCGACCGGCGTGCGGATTGCGGGACTCGGCGACCGTGAGCAGAGTGATCGCGACCGCGACAACGCCAACCGGAAGGTTCACGAAGAAGATCCATCGCCAGGACAACCCGCTGGTCAGCACCCCGCCGAGGACCGGGCCCACAGCGACCGCCACGCCGGTGACGGCCCCGAAGACCCCGAAGGCGACCCCGCGGTCGCGGCCGCGAAACGCGTCGGCGAGCAGCGCCAGGGACGTCGCGAACATGATCGCACCGCCGACACCCTGCCCGGCCCGGGCCAGGATGAGGAACAGCGAGGTTTGCGCGAGGCCGCACAGCAACGACCCGACGGTGAACATGGCCGTGCCGACGGCGAACATCAACCGTCGACCGAACCGGTCCGCCAGCGAGCCGGCCGTCAGCAGCAGGGCGGCCAACGTCAGAGCGTAGGCGTCGATCGTCCATTGCAGGTCCGACAGCGAGGCGCCGAACGCCCGCCCGATGTCCGGCAGCGCCACGTTCACGATCGTGACGTCAAGCAGCAGCATGAAGACGCCGATGCAGACCGCCGCGAGCGTCCACCACTTCCTCTGCACGGTTCCTCCCCAGACAGGCCTCTTACAGATACTTGTTTAACTATCAACTAGCCTAACTATCAACTACCATAGGGACAAGGCCGAGCGTGGCCGCCACGCCTGACGGCCGGAGGGATGCATGATCGGGGAGCGCGAGCCGGCGGTTGCGACGGTGAACGCCGTGCCGGTGAACGCCGTGCCGGTGAACGCCGTGCCGGTGAACGCTGCCGGGGCAGCCGGGGTCGGCGCCGCGGAGCCGGGCGGATCGACGTACGTCCCGGCGGTGCTCGCCGGTTCGGTCGGGTACCTGCTGCGGCTCGCGCACGAACGGGCGCGAGCGGACGCACAGGCCTTGCTGGCGCCGGGCCAGCATCCGCGCGAGTACGCCATGCTGGTCGCCATCGACGCCGACGGAGCGTACTCGTCCCAGCAGCGGCTCGCCGAGCGGCTGGACGTCAACCGGACCGCCATGGTCAAACTTGTCGACCGACTTGAGCAGGCCGGCCTGGTCGAGCGTCGCCGGAACCCGGCCGACCGACGTAGCTACGTCCTTGTGCCCACCGACGCCGGCCGGGCGCGGCTGACCGCGATGAGGCCCGGGCTCGAAGCCGCCGAGCGGCTGTTCACCGCCGGCCTGACCCCGCCGGAGCGCGAACGGCTACACGGCCTGCTGCTCCGGATCCTGGTCGGGCCGGGTCACCCGTCCGGGCTACCCGAGGCGCTCACCGGCCGAAGCACCTTCCTCGTCGTCCACGCGCACTACCGGGTCCACACGATCGCGTCTCGTCTCCTGGCACCAGTGGGCATCACCCCACGCCACGCCGGCGCGCTTGCCGTCATCACGAACGACACGCCGTGCTCCCAGCAGCACGTCGCCCACGAGCTGGGAACCAGCGGGGCGGTGATGGTCGAGATCGTCGACCACCTGGAGGCCCGCGGCCTCGTCGAGCGCCGGTCCTGTCCAACTGACCGCCGGCGCTACGAGCTGTCGCCCACCGCCACGGGCAGGACCGTCCTGTCCAGCTCCTGGGAACTGATCACCGAGGCGGACGCGCATCTCACCGCCCCGCTGCCCAGGTCGGAGGCGGCCCAGTTGCCGGCTCTGCTGCACCGTCTG
>NZ_CAUVXI010000236.1:0-7907 GCF_963555845.1 Protofrankia sp. Cas8
CGCACAGTGTTGGAGTTCGGCGGGTTCCGATTCCCACCGGCTGATCGTGCCGGCTGGACCGGCCGTCGAGGAACGATGCCGAGGAGTCGCTGCGGGACGCACCGACCGCGATCTTGGTTGGCGGCATGGCCCGCGCCGAGAGCAGAACCATCTGCGCCCGACGCCAGGGCCCCACTGACCCGACGGCCGCACGATCCGCAACAGCTTCTGTCGTCCGGATCGGCCTCCCGCACCCGCACCACTACACTCCGGATCATCAAGCCGGCAGCGGTGCCAGCCCAGGGCCCGGCGCGGCGCGCCGCTCACAACTCGGGTGCACCTTGCCGGCCTCGGCACCGTCCCTCTTCCAGGCGACACGGACCGGCCCAGGCGGTCGTGCTCGGACGCCTATGGCCACCAGCAGTATGCGCGGAGAACAGAGGATGTGGTCACGGCTGCGATGTTGACGTCCGGCATCGCTGACAGAACCGTCGTGAGGACGGCGAGTACCTGTGAGCGGCCCGCCGAGGACGCGAGTTCCAGCGCTTCACCGAGCAGCGGGCCGCGGTCCACGGCGGGAAGACGAGGAACCAGTGCGGACAGCACTTTCGCCTGGCTACCCGGATCGTCGATGGCTCTGGCCGTCTCCATCGCCCGATCCAGCAGATCCACCGGCAGATACTTCACGAGAACAGACAAAGCGATCGCCCGGTCGAGTGGATCTTCGATGGCGACCACAGCGTCCAGCACACGGCCAAGCGTCGCCGCCGGCAGGTGTCGCGCCAGCCCGGCCAGCGCTTCGGCCTGGTAGCGGGAGTCGTGAAGATCTCCGACTCCGTTGAGGGCCCGGTCCAGGAAACCCGAGGGTAGATGCGACCTCAGGGCGGGCAGTTCCTCCACCAGGCCGGTCACGTCGTCGAGGGCGTAGACGGCAGCGAGCGCCGCGCCCTGTTCGGCGGCGGACAGCGGTAGATGCGGTGCGAGCCCTGACAATGCCTCCCACCGGTCGTGGGGATCATCGATGAGGGCCACGGCGGTCAGCGCCCTGGACAGCTCGGCGTCGCGCGAGGTTCCGCGCAGATGCGGCACCAGATCCATCAGTGCTTCGGCTTTACGACGCGGGTCGTCGATGATCCAGGAGGCTTCGAGGGCCCGGTCCAGGACCCGGCGGCGCCGCTTCACGGGCAGGAGTGGGATCAGCCTGGACAACACCTTGATCTGTCCGTGCACGTCGTCGAGGGCAAAGGCCGCGACCAGCGCCGGACTGACGTCCTCGGGGGAAAGATGTTGCGCGGCCATGGCCAATGCCTCTGCCTGGCAAAGCGGGTCGGTTACCTCACCCGCGAGGGAGATCGCCTCGTCAAGCACCCGGCGGCGCTGCTCGGTCGACAGGTACGGCGCTACGCCTGCCCGCGCGATCGCCCCGACGTATGGATCGTCGGCCGCCCTGGCCGATTCCAGCGCCTGGTCGAGTAATTCAGAGGGCAGCCGAGAGGCGAGCACGTTCACCGCCACCGCCCGCAAGTACGGATCGGCAATCGCAAGAGCGCCTGCGAATGCCTCGCTGAGCAGGCCCTCGGAAAGAAATGGCGTCATACTGGCCAGCGCCGGCACACGGCCGTGTCGTTCGTCAATGGAGACAGCCACCGCGAGGGCCTCTTTCATCTGCGTTGTCGACAGGTGCGGCGCTAGGCGGGCCAACGCGTCTAGAGAGACATAAGGACGATTCGCGGCGGCTGCGTCGGCGAGGGCCGATGCCAGAAGCGGTCCCCGCCACTCGGCGGGCACATGCGGTACCAGTCTGGCCAGCGCCGCGGACCGATCATGCGGTTCGTTGACGGCTCCGACCGCCGCCAGCGCCCGACCGAGCAGGACTGCAGGGAGGTGAGGCGCGAGCAGGTTCACCGATCGGTCCCGGTCCCGCCAATCGCCGGATGCGGTGGCTGCCGTCAGGGCTGCCCCAAGTAGATCCGCTGACAGGTAGGGAGCCAGTCCTGCCAGTGCTTCTGCCCGGGCGTGCGGGCTCTCGATGAGCTCTGCCACGGAGAGTGCCTCGCGGAGCAGATTCGCGGGCAGGTAGGGCGCCAGCCGGGCCAACTCTCGCGCCTTCCCGAAGGAGTTGTGATCCCCAGCGGCTGCGACGAACTGTTCAACCAGCGCCGCCGTGGAAAGCGGTGGCGCTGGCCCGGAGAACGGCTCCGCCCCATCGAGCCGGTCGACAGCTGCGACGGAGGGTCCCTCGTCGAGCTGACCCGTTTCTAGGTACTTCGCCAGCTGGGCCAGTACCTCGGCCCGTGTGCCAGTGTCCGGTAGAGCCTCACCTATGGCCAGCACCTGCTCGAGTACCGGGCCGCGCTGATCGGCGGGCATGCGCGGCACCAGTCCGGCGAGCGCCTCGAAGCGGACCTCGGGATGCGGAGTGGCCTGGGCATAGGTGAGAGCCCGTGACACCGGCCAGGTGCCGGTCTCGACCAGACGTGCTAGCAGCGCTGGCGGACGGGTCGCGGCGAGGCTGGTCACGGAGCCGACGTAGAACGCGTATGGGATCTGTCGGACGAGCCCCTGGGGGTCGCCAGCGGAGAAGCGGGCCTTTGCGTTCTGCCAGGCGGCCCGCAGATCGGCGATGTAGTCACCCGGATGACCGAGATCGTCATGCACGGAGAACCACACCCCTTCGACGCCGCGGGAGGCGCTGGAGCGCTCGGCAGCCAGTAGCTCGTCGACGATGTCGGGACGTTCGCCTGCCAGCAGGTGACCTACCAACGACAGCATGCCGTAGCGGTCCAGGGCTCCGAACGCTGCAGGGTCACGCAGTCCCGGTAGCCCTTTGGCCAGCCCGCCCCATCTGTCCAGGAGCCGTTCCGCGAGCAGCAGGTGCAAGCCAGCGGCTGCCTGGCCCATCGACTTCGGCCCGAGGCGGACGTAGTCGAACAGCAGGGGATGAAGCGTCACCGTCCGCGCTGCGGGCCCAAACTCCACGAGGTTGCGCTGCGCGAGCAGGGTGAGGAGCCTCTCGGCCTCCATACGGTCGAGGCCACCGGTGGCCTCCCACAGCAGAAAGGCAGCTTCGGCCGGCACGGAATCGCGGTCTTCGAACACCGTCATTTCGCGGAACCGGGCGGCCTGCTCGTCCGTCAGTGTCTCTGCCGAGGCGTCGAGCACCGTCAGCAGGTTCGGATGGGGGTAGTCCTGAAAGTCGGCGGCCAGCTCGGACAGTTCTGACCGACTCATCCGCGCCGACACGTATTCCCAGCTGTACCCGCCACCGACCATGGCACCAGCCACGGCAAGCGCCAGGACCAGCCCGCCGCACTTGTTCAGAATCGTTGTCACGGCTGGCGACAGATCGTCGATGCCCTGGCCGGCGTAGGCGGCCAGTACCTGACGTGCCAGATCTGGCCTTGCGTTCTCCAGATCGATCACCCTGGCGTCGTCGAACAGGGCCTTCCGGTCGCGGGTCGTCACCAGGAGCGTGATGCCGGCCGGCATCCGCAGCGCCCTCAGGACGTCGACGCTCCACACGTCGTCCAACACGACCAGACATCGCGCCCCGGCCAGCAGCGACCGCAACCGGCCCGCGACGTCATCAACATGAACCACCGGCCGCCGGTCACCGAACGCGCCCAACACCTCCGACGCGACCCCGCTCAAGCCGGGACGCTGGCCGACCTCCACCCACGCGATCCCGTCGGGGAACGCCCTCCGCACCAGCGGGTCGTGCACCAACGCCCGGGCCAGCACGGACTTGCCGACGCCGCCCATCCCAACCAGACCGACCACCGGCGAACCGCCTGGACGGCCCTCCGGGCAGGGACCGCACAGCAGCTCCCGCACCCTCGCCGTGTCCGCCTCCCGTTGCACGAACCGCGCAGGCAGGCTCGGCAGCAGATCCCACGACGGCAGCACCCGCTTCCAACGAGTCGACACCACCCCCGCGCCGGCCTCGAACACCGGGTTCGCCGGGAATCGCTCCAACGCAGCCACGAACAGTGCCCGCCGTCCGCCAGGCAGCGCACCGTTCTCCAGAAGCGCCGAGACTTCCCGCCACATCTGTTCGGCGGTGCGCACATTCAGAACAGGGTGGAGGCCAACTGGCAGGCTCGCCGCCACCAGGACGTGCCGGGCCGAGACCTCGTCCGGAAAGGCACCTGTGAGCGCGCGGACCTCATCGTCCGACAAACCACCCACAAGCTGCACCATCCCGTCGCGCCCAGCGCACCGTCACGTCGGCCGCGTCCCGCCGCCGGCAGCCACGGACATCATCCCCCACCGGGAGCCGCATTGATTGTGCCGCCAACTATGATCTTGACTCAGGGCGATCAAATCGGAGCTGTGACGTAGACGTCCCGTCGCCGGAATCGATATCCGCCTGTACGCTCTGCAGCTCCGCTGCAGGAAAGGGAGGTGTTCGGGAGGTTCCGGGGAACGGCGGGCGGGTGGGCGGCTTCGCCCGTCCGCCGCCGACTGCGAGCTTCGCCGCCTCGAGCAGGACCGTGCCTGCCTTGTCCTGGGTCATGCTGAACAGGTCGTGGGAGACGACCTGGCCGAGCAGGCCGGGGCGGTCGCAGTCCTCGACCCGGAAGACGAGCAGTTTGCGACCTGCCCCATCCGGGTCCGCGGCCCATGCTGCCTGCCATTCCGCCGCCCCGTACACCGACTGGCCATAGGCGGCGGACAGCACCGCCACGGTCCTCGCCGCGCGCTGGACGCCGTTCTGCATGCCGACGACCCAGTTCGCCCCGCGGCATGTCCCACGCCTGCACGAGAACCCGGTAGCCGCAAGGGTGGGAGACCCGGCGGGTGCCCGGCCGGAGGACGGAGTACCTCCCGAGGGAGAGGGGTCGGCCGCGCCGACTGCCCTCGCGGCGGCGGCGAGCACGCCATTCGCCGGGCGAACGTGGTAGGCCTCGCGCAGGACGTTCGCCCACCCGCCGAGGACCGCGCCGCCGTCGAACAGGCGGTGGACCTCCCGCCAGAACAGCTCCGCGTTGGCGACGTTCCAGGCGGGCTGGCGCCCGGGCCGAAGCCCTGCCTGACTGACCAGCCTCCGCGCGTCCGCGAGGTCGGGGAACTCGTTGGCCAGCGTGCCGATCACCACCCGGTCCGACGGCGGCTCGGCCGGCGTCGGTGGCAGGGTGGCAGACGGACGGACACCCGACCTACCACGCGCTCCGGTGGACGAGCCGTCGGCGGGCGTCCCCCCGCCGCCGCCGCCAGGACTGGTGGGCCGGTATTGGCTGACCACGTCGGCCAGCTGGCGGTTGCCGGGATTCACCGCGGCGGCCTCGGCCAGCAGCCGCGGCAGCCAGCCCTCCGCCTTCGCCTGGCCTACGAACCGGGAGCCCATCGAGTGATCGCCGAGGCCAAGCCTCAGCCGATCATGTACGAACGAGAGTGTCCGAGGGGGGACTCGAACCATTACCCCACGGCCCCTCGTCCTCGCCACCGAGCTTCCCCTCCCCCAACAATGAGCCACCAGCAACTTTCCGCAGACCTGATGGAAGGCCACGGAGGTGTCCGGGGCTCTACTGTTCGCTTCGAAGGTCGCGGACGGGACACATCAGACCGGGCGTACCGGCGAACTTTCGGTCCACCGTCACCAGCTCGGCGCCCAACACCTCCGCCAGCGCGACGTATGCAGCGTCATACGGCCACATCTTGTGCCGAAGCGCCCAGATCCGCGGAAACAGCGGCACATGGTCGAAACGCCTCAGCGGCATGCGACCGAGCAGATCCAGAGCACGTGCCCCTTCGTCCGCAGGCAGCTTCCCCCCGCGCACCAGGCCTCGCAACGTCGAGGCGCATTCGAGATCGACGGCATGCGGTGCGGCCAGCCGCTCACCGAAAGCGACCACACGCACCTTCTCCGCAACAGGGTCCGAACCAACCAGGAACTCGACCAGGGCGGAGGTATCCAGAACAATCACGCGTGGGAATCGCGCATCTCGGCGACAGCGTCCACCACGTCGGCGACGGTCACCGCGCCCCGTGCCGCGATGGAACGCGCCTGCTCGGCGGCCTCCTCAGCGGTCAGCATGACCGCCTCCCCCTCCAGCAGCTGACGGACATAGGCCTGCAGCGACTGCCCGGCTCGGACAGCCCGCACCTTCAGGACGGTGACGGTCTCCTCGGAGACCTCGCGTACATGAATGGTAGCCATGCAAGCATCCTAGTCCCACAGCCAACACCTCACCTGGACAGTCTCGACCTTGGCTCCTCCCGTGAAGATCCGGCCGGAAAACCCCGACCGCGGCGTTGCCTCCCAACCCCCGGCCCCGAAACTCGCCCTCGCTTATAAACCGGCGGCCACACTGGGCCACCCGCGAGGGTCCAGATCTTGGTGTTTCGGTAAGTACAGCGGTCCGCGGTTGGTCGAGTATCCAATAGATTCGCCGTCTCGACATCGACGGCGGTACCGGCCCCACCACCGGAACGATCCCCGTCACAGCAGGAGGAAACATGAGCGATGCCCCCGAACTCATCCGCCGTTACTTCGAGCTCGCGCCACAGTCCGACGCCTACTTCGCCCAGTTCACCGACGACGCTCTCGTCGAGGACGAGGGCCGGGAACGTCGAGGCATCCCCGCCATTCGTGCCTGGCGCACCGAGGTCCCGCTCGTCGCGTACACCATCCACGAGATCCACCAGACCGAAACCGGGCACGACGCGGGCGTAGACATCGCCGGTGACTTCCCCGGCAGCCCCGTGCACCTCACGTTCCACTTCCAGTTCGCGGCCGACGGCCGCATCACTGTCCTCACCATCCGCCCCTGACGACATCAGCACGACAAAGACCACGCACGCCTTTCGTACACGGGTCTGATCCGGTGCGTGCGGGCTGGGCACGAGACGGAGGTTGTCAACCGCAGTGCGGAAGCTCATACCGCGGGAAGATCCGAGTGACCGATGCGGTGGCCGGGCTGCCATCGGCGCGGGTATAGCTCACGGTCACCGTCAACCCAGGCTGGTCGTTGACGGTCACGCCGGTATCGGCGATCTGGATGATCCGGCCGACCGCGGTCATGCCCCGCTCCCGCAGCCGCTGTCGGTCAGCCTCGTATCGCAGTTGTCGGCGGCTTTTACGACGTCGGGAACGTAGCGCCAGCGGGACGGCGGCCAGCGCTGCGACGACGCCGGCGGAGAAGGCGAAGCCCAGCGGGGCGCCGCGCCCGGACGTCCAGGCACGCAGGCCAATGACCACACAGGCGATACCGAAGATCCAGACGCCGCCGAAACCCAGGAAGAAGTAACCCGCATCCGATCCGGTGCACGCCCGCTGTCCGATGTCCCCGCAGCTGCCGCGGCTGGAGGACCGCGGAAAGTAGGTGCCGATAAGCCAGGCGCCCGTGAGAGCAACCGCGGCGGGTAGCAGCCAGCCGAACAGCGCGTTACCGCAGCCCAAGGCCCGGCCGGGATGCGTGCTTTCGCCGCCTGCCGCGACACCCAGCAGCACCCGGGGCAAGCCACATCGAGACCACGCCGCCGCCGTCAGGTAGAGATCGCACGACAATCGGCGGTCGCCGTGCTCGGCGCGTTTGTTGGCAGGCCGAAGCTTCGGGTGCTGTGGTCACTCGGCTCTTCTCCGCGCCCGCATCCGCAAGGTCTATCGAGGATATCTACGGAGCGTGTTTCCCTGCCGCTGTTCGGGGGTTGACGCGGACGCCGCCGATTGCGTCGCGTCCCATACGTCGCTGGCGATGGTGGCCCACAGATGTTGGGGGAACTCGTGTCCCATATCGGGATAGGTGATCAGCCGGGCTGCGGGAATCGTTCCGGCGAGGGTGTGGGCGGCACGGATGCGAATCCATGGGTCATCCTGGCCGTGGATCACCAGGGTAGGCACCCGCAGCCGCCGTAGCTGAGCCCGAAGGTCGCCGCCGGTGCGGGCTGCGGCGAGTTGACGGTGGGTCGCGCCCGGATCGTGGTCG
>NZ_CAUVXI010000237.1:0-1486 GCF_963555845.1 Protofrankia sp. Cas8
AAGCTAACGGCTGAGGCCCTCGACGACCGTCGCGAGGTCCGCGTGGATGGCCTCCTTGACCGCGGCGGGAGCAAACGAGTGGTCGACGCCAGCCGCAGCCAGATCGGCAACCTGACGTCGGGTCAGGCCCAGGCTACGCAGCGCGTGCAGGTACTCGTCCCGCAGCGTGGTCCCGAACATCGGCGGATCGTCACTGTTGAGGCTGACCGGCAGGCCCATTTCGATCATCCTGGGCAGCGGATGCGCCGAATAGTCGGTGACGACCCCGGTGCGCAGGTTCGAGGTGGGACACACCTCCAGCGGAATGTGATGTGCCCGCAGGTGATCGACGAGGGCCGGGTCGTCACAGGCGGTGATGCCGTGACCGATGCGTTCGGCGTGCAGGTACTCCAGGCAGTCCCAGATCGTGCGCGGCCCGGTCGTCTCGCCGGCATGCGGGATGCGGTGCAGCCCGGCGTCACGCGCGGCGGTGAACACCTCGGCGAACTGCGGCCGGGGCACGCCGACCTCGGGTCCGCCCAACCCGAGCGCGATCACGGACTCACGGTGGTTCAGCGCGAACTCGATCGTGCCCTCGGATGCGGGACGCAGATCCATGTCGGGCAGGCCCGGAATGTCGGTGATCCACCGGATCTGGATACCGGTTGCCTCCTCGGCTTCGCGGCGGCCCTGCTCGACGCCTGCGAAGACCTCGTCGGCGTCGACACCGCGCTGGATGTGCAGGAACGGCGTGAAGGTGATCTCGGCATATCGGACGCCCTGGGCTGCGAGCCCCAGTGCGGTCTCGCGGGCCAGGAGCGCGAAGTCGCCGGCATCGCGCAACACCCGGACAGCGGCCAGGTAGACCTCGATGAAGTGGTCGAAGTCGCGGAACTCGTAGAACGTCGCCACCCCGTCGAGGTCGGTGGGCAGATCGTCGACGCCGTGGCGGCGGGCGAGGGTGAGCAGGGTCTGCGGGCGCATCGACCCTTCAAGGTGGACATGTAGTTCCACCTTGGGCAGCGCGTCGACGAACTCCTCGTCGGTGAGCTGGTCGCTGGTGCCCTCTCGCGCATCGCCCTGTCGCGCATAGCCCTCTCGCATGTCCCGAGACGATTGCCGACCGTCCCCATCCCCGTCAAGCAAGATCGCAGCAACAGTTGTGGATCAGCGCGGGTATCGGCTCGCCACAAGCTGATTGCTGACCTGATGTTCGATCACCATCGGTGAAACGTCGAAGTGTCGGGCAACCTCGTCAACGTCCTCAGGCTCAACCGCATCCACGGCATTCTCAAGATGCTCCGCGATGCCAGCCGCCGGCGCGAGAAGCTCGGCGGCGAACGCTCGTTCGATCTTCTGGCGGTCCGTGTACGCAGCGGTGACAAGGAACAGGGGATCATCGGAGTAGATCGCGTGCCACAGTGCGCGGGCAGCCGTGAACCGGCGGGTCGGCTGCGGCTGCCTGCGAGCAAGAACAACGCCGATGCCCTCCCCCCGAGCCCCCCCC